>JAJZFE010000485.1 GCA_021798655.1 Acidobacteriota bacterium
CCGCATACGCGCTAGGCGGCAGAGCGCTGCCCTGGTACGGGCAGGGATTCTTCAGAACCACTGGTTTATTTGGGGCATCAACGGGATCGGACGCACCTTCGTAGCAACGGAACTGGAAGCCCAAGATAGTGCTGGAGATAGCGAACTCGAAGCTCGGATGAAGGCTGTGCGTTGAAGTCGGAACCCCCTGACGCGAGTTTTCGCTTAGCAGCGCATTCGCCGCCAGCAAGCCGTCCGGGATTTGGGCCTCGATTCCGAGTTGCATTTGCATTCGATTGTACGGGGATTGGGGCGTGGAAGAGGAGCGGATTCGCAGCTCGATGGGCCGGGGGATGCCAGCTCGATTCGTGGCCGGATGAGCGGCGGCAAGAGCGCAGCTAAGGGAAGAACATTGGGGACGGGATGCGGTGGCCGTCCAAGCGTCCGTTGCCGGTCGTTTCTTAAAACCCTGTCAAGAGACTCCAGAGGTTTATTTCTCCGGCGGAAGATATGACTCTATGTGTTATTCCGGCTCCTCTTCGGCCTCGGCATGGAGAGCGGCGAACAGCTCGTCTCCGCCCGGTCTCTCCGAGGGAGACGCCGCGCCTTCTGGCCGCTTCAGCATCGCCGCCGGATGGGTCGAAGCGTGGACTTGTTGCAGGGTTCGGATGGAGACGTGGGTATAGATCTGCGTCGTCTCCAGCTTCACATGGCCGAGGATCTCCTGGATGTGCCGGATGTCGGCCCCGTTCTCATGCATCAGCGTGGCCATCGTGTGGCGGAAGAGATGGCAAGCGCCGGTCTTGCCCAGCTTGGCCGCGTCGATCCGGGCCTTGACGTTCGAGGTCATGTGATCGCGGCTGAACGGTTCGCCGCTGGCCGTGAGGAAGACGGTCATATCGTCCGGCTCGGAAGCAAGCTGCGGGCGGGCCTCTTGGATGTACTTCTGAAGCCACGCGATCGCCCGCTCTCCGATCGGCACATAGCGGTCCTTCTTCCCCTTGCCCTGCCGGACGAGCACGACGCCGCGTTCGAGCGAGAGTTCGTACAGCTTCAGCGCGATCACCTCCATGCGCCGGATACCGGTCGAGTACAGAACCTCGACGATCGCCCGGTCGCGCAGCCCTATCGGGTCGTCGATGTCGCAGAGCAGGAGGATTCGCTCAACCTCCTGGGCCGAGAAGATGTTCCTGGGCAGTGGATTCCCCAGCTTGGGCAGCTCCAGTTCGGATGCCGGGTTGTGCAACAGGTAGTTCTTTCGCGTCATCCACCGGAACCACATCCGCAGGGGAACCAGGCGCGAGTGCTGCGTGCGGAAGCTCATCGGGTCGCCATTCTTTTTGCGGTAGTGGAAGAGATACCGTTGGTACCGCTCCAGCACGGGCCGCGTGACCTCCAGCGGCTCCGCAAGCCCGCGCTCGTGGCACCACCGGATGAAGGCGACCAGGTGGAACGTGCGGTTGCTGATCGTGTTCTCGGAGTAGTTCTGGATGGCGAGGGCCTGCATGTACTCGCGCAGCATGACCTCCAGCAGAGTCTCCGGCTGGGGCTTGCGCGGCGCGGCGGCGCGGGCCATTACTTGCCCCTCGCATAGCCGGACGCATAGACCGGCGCATGGCCCGCTCCGTTCATGCTGCCGTTAGGACGCGGCGGCATGGCTACGACCGGGGATTCCTCTTCTTCGTCCTGTACTGTGTTTTTCAGGGCATTTCCATAAAACGGCACTGGAAGCCGCATGGATGCTGGCGATCTCTCACCCGGACCACCCCCGGACACCCCCCGGACTTGGCCCAGACCGCCCCCAGACTTCTGCCCCTCAAGCCCAGACTTCTTCGCGTCGTACCCATGCTCCAGCCCCGGCAAGGCGGGCTGCGATTCATCGGCTGGCAGCTCCCCGTTTTTGCTTTGCTCATCCAGGAACAGTTCGTAGACGAAGCTCTGGCCGCGCCCGCCGCGATGCACGATCAGATATTCGAGGTCTTCCAACCGGCGCAAGTGCGTCTTCAGTTGCGAGTCGCTCCAACTCGTGGCGGCCCGCACGTCGCGCCGGGAGAAGCGGTAGTCCGTGCGCTCGATCTTCTGCCGCTGGCACTCCGCCGAGACCATCGCGTCGACCAGAAGCAACAGCCGCCGCGTCTGTCCCTGCATGTCGTCGAGCGAACGGCCCAACACGTCATGGATGAGTTTTTTCGCCAGCTCCACGTCCGCCTCGGTGGCCTCGATGTACTCGAACGGTTTGCCCTCCTCGTCGGTCGCCGTCTTCACCTCGCGCTGCCATTGGTGCAGGAACGCGATGGCGCGGATGAGCGTAAGGAACTTCATGTGGTCGCGCCGCGTCCGCGTCATGCTGTCCGGGAAGCTCAGTCCCACGGCCAGGTCGTTCACCACCTGCACCGGCCGCAGCAGCCGTTGCGCGTTGCGATGCAGCTTCAGCACCGCGTCCCGCTTCCGCTTCTGGAGCAAGCCGTCGAGCGTCTGCGACTCGCGCTGCACACGATGGATGGCCTGGGTCTGCTCCCGGTCCTCGTTCACCGAGAGGACGAGACAGCGATTCAGCAGCTCTTCGTCCACGTCCGGCGATGTGGTCGTCAGGAAGATCATCACCGGGCCTTTGACCCGGTACTCGTGCGTGATGTGGCGACCGCTCACCGGGTCTTTGCCCGTCGATGCGATGCTCACCTCGCCCTCGGACTGCAACAGCTTCAACGGGTAGGACGCGCGTTGCGCGCCCGCCTCCTCCGCGATGGCGAGCACCTTGTGCTGGAGATCGGTGTCGCCCATGTAGAACAACGACTGGCCCGTCATCGAGGAGTATTGCACCCGGTGCTCCTCCGGCACGAACGCCAGCACCGCGTCCATCAGCGAGCTTTTGCCGGAAGCGGAAGACGACTGCACGATCACCGCCAGCGGCTTTTCGAGATGCCGCGACACCGCGCCCAGGTAGCCGACGAGCTTGTTGGTCTCCTCGCCCACCACGCCGCACCGGGCGAAGTCCTCGACGATGCGCTCCATCAGGCGCGGATCGCGCAGCAGCTCCAGGGCAGCGGCCCGCTCCTCCTCGGTCAGCTTGATCTCCGGCTCCTTCGGAGCCAACGCCTGCCTGATCTGCTCGTCGCGCAGCTCCTCCAGCTTGAACAGCAGCTTGCTCAGGTCGCGGCCCACGATCTCTTCCTTGATCCCCAGCTCCGCCGCCGCCTGCTTCACGAACGCCATCCGGGGACGCGCAGCGTTCAGCTCCAGCGTGTCCACATGCAAGGCCATGTCGCCGTAAGCGTTCACTCCCATCACCCGGAGATTGATCCGCAGCATGTCGTCGCTCAGGTTCTTCTGCAACCCGCGCACCCGGTACTCGCGGTCGCCGAAGCGCAGCAGCACGTCCTCGCCCCGCACCTCGAACGGCGGCGGCGCAACCGGCGCAAGAACGGCGGCTAAGGGAAGAACATGCTCTGGGATCGCGGCGGCGGATGCTGCGACGGCTGGCTCTGGAGAGGGTTCGACGGGAGCGACGCCAGCGGCCTCGATCAACGGCTCCGGTACAGATTCCTCGATCATTTTTTCTTTAGCTGCTTGCTCTTCTTTCGGAGCGGCGACGATCTCAGGTTGAGCCGCAACGGACGGCGCAACCATCACCGGCACGGCCACGCGCGGCTCTGGCCGTTGCCCCTTTCCTATCCAAGCGGCGCGGTTCAACAGCACTCCAAGACTCTTCGCCGCGGGCGTCACCTTCAGCGCGTACTCGTTCGCGTCCATGCCCTTCGGGAACTCCACACGGAAACACTCGAAGCCAGTTTGCATCAGCTCCCCGGCCAGCTTTGCCGCTGCCTTGTTGCCCGCTTCGTCCGCGTCGTAGGCGATGTACACGCGCTTCGTTCCGTGCCGCTCGAAGGCCGCTCTGTGGTCTTTGGTGAAGCCGTTCACGCCGTAGCTGGCCGTCACGTTGCGATGCCCCGCGCACCAGAACGTCAGCGCGTCGATCAGCGATTCGCAGAGGATGATGTCTTTCGACGCGACGAACGCCTCCTCGTTCCACACGCCCCGCATCGACCCCGGAAGGTACAGGTGATAGTCCGTCCCTTCGCGCAGGTTGTCGTTGATCTTGCGCCCGTAGAGCTGCACCACGTCGCCCTCCAGGTTCACCACCGGGATCACCAGAGAGCCGCGCAGATGCTCATGTCCGGTCTTGCGGAAGACGCCCAGCCGCTCCAGTTGCCCGCGCAGCTCCGCGCCGGCGCGACGGTTCTTGTCCGGCAACGCCGGCCCCAGCATCCGGTCGCTGAACCCCAACTGGAACCGCTCCACCATCTCCGAAGATTGAAGGCCGCGCTTCTCCAGATACCGCTTCGCCTCCGGCGTTTCGCCGAGCGTCCGGTGATAGAACCGAACCACCTCCAGCATCGCCGCCCGGTCCTCCGCGCCCAGCGTCACCGGGCAGGGCAGCTTCGGAACCGTGCTCACCTTCACCACCGGCCCCGGCGACGGCTCGTAGTCCCTCCTCAGCAGCTCCAGAGCGTGTTTGAAGCTCACCCCCTCGGCCCGCATCACCCACAGGATCACGTCGCCCCCCTCGCCACACGCGCCCTTGCAGCTCCACACATTCTTCGCCGGGTCGATGTTCAGGCTCGGATGCCGGTCGTCGTGGAACGGGCACAGCCCGATCAGCTCCTTGCCCACGCGACGGAGCTTGATGCCCCGCGCCTCCGCTAGCCGCTGGATCGAGACTTCCTTCTTTAGCCGCTCCTTCACGTCGTCCGGCGTGTATGGCATCTTTTCCGTCCTCCTCCTAAAAACCTGTCAAGTGCTTTTTATGCATTTGTTGGTACGGCCCGTCACATGTAAACTCGTTCCGAGAGTATACGGATATGTATATCAGGTCAACGCATCTGGAGAAGGAGGTCACGGAAGATGCCCTTAGAATCGGCCTTGCCATGCCTAAGGGAACAGCGACCACGAACAAGGATTCTTTCGGCCAACGCCTCATCGCGCTCCGCAAGGAACGCGACATGACGCAAGTGCAGCTAGCCAAGGCTGCTCAGGTCACGCAACGCGCGATCTCCTACTACGAGACCGACGGCGGCTCTCCGCCTGGCCCGGTGATCGCGCAACTGGCGAAGACCCTCAAGGTCACCGCAGACGAACTGCTCGGCATCCAGGCCACGCCGAGAGAGGCGTCCAGCTTTGAACGGGTCGCAAGCGACCCGGAGAAGCAACGCCTATGGAAGAGATTTCAGAGGATCACCCTGCTGCCCGAACGCGATCAAAAGGCCGTCATCCGGCTCATCAACTCGCTCACCGGAACGGCGGGCGCTGAAGCCCACACCACGGTCCAGACCGAACGATAAGCCAACGAAAAGGACTCCGCTCATGCCCCACGCACAGACCAAGGAACACGCCCACGAACTCATCGACCGCATGGCCCCTGGCCAGGTCGCCGCCGTCGTCGGCCTCATGGAGATTTTGCTCGATCCCGTCGCCCGATCCCTCGCCAACGCGCCCTATGACGACGAGCCGGTCAGCGAAGAAGAGGCCCGCGACATCGCCGAGTCACGCGCCGCCTACGCCCGTGGAGAGACCGTCTCGAACGACGATGTTTTGGCCGAGTTCGGACTCACCGCCGACGATTTCGACCGCATGGGACGGACCCCGCTCGACGCCGAACCCCGCCACCCCGGACAGTGAGCATGAACCCCAAGAAGATCGACTGGCGCGACCAGGCCAAGGCCCAGCTCCGCGCCATCGACCAGCCCACAGCCCTCCGCATCCTTCACGCCCTCGCCGACTTCGCCGCCACCGGAGACGGCGACGTAAAACGCCTCCAGAACATCGAGCCGCCGGAGTTCCGCCTCCGCGTCGGAGACTACCGGCTCCGCTTCCACGACTACGGACACATCCTCTACGTCACCGCCGTAAAACACCGCCGCGAAGCCTACCGCTAACCTAGAACACTCACCGGACAGCCCCGCCGCCGCCCGATGGCTCCCGCAGTCGCACTCCGGTTCTCTTAGAATCTGTCCAGAAACTGGAGAAGGGATCAGGGAAGTTATAGGCGTGGGAAGGTTTTGTTGCATAGGTTGGAGTCATGTACCCGAGCGATTTGACCGATGCGCAGTGGAAGAAGCTGGAGCCGTTGCTGAACGAGCCGCGGATTGGACGACATGCTGGCGGGCGACCTCGGAAGTATGACCAGCGGCGGATCGTGGATGGCCTGCTGTATGTGGTGAAGACGGGCTGTCAGTGGCGGCAGTTGCCGAGTAACTTCCCTCCGTGGAAGAGCGTGCATGAGCATTTTCGCTGGT
>JAJZFE010000435.1 GCA_021798655.1 Acidobacteriota bacterium
CATGCCGCTGGTCGACTCATGCAGCCACTTCTGGTAATCCTCCGGCGTCAACACCGTCACTTCACCGATCATCCCCGAGTGCTGCGTGCCGCAATACTGCGTGCAGAACAGGTGATACGTGCCCACCTGCGTCGCCTGGAACCACACCGTCGAATAACGCCCCGGTATCACCTCGCGCTTGATGCGGAAGTCCGGAATCGAAAAGCTGTGGAACACATCCTGCGAGATCATCGTCAGCTGCACAGGCTGGCCCAGCGGCACATGCAGCGCGTTGATCTCGTGCTGCCCGCCCGGGTGCTCCGCCTTCCACATCCACTGCTTGCCCACCACGTAGATGTTCATCGCATTGGTCGGCGGGTTATAGATGCGGAAGTACAGCAGTGCGCCCCACACAAAGCACAGCAGGAAGATCGCCAGCGGAATGATGGTCCACGTCGCTTCCAGCAGCGTCGAGCCTTCCACCTGTGTGGCCTCCGGGTTGCGCGCCTTCCGGTACCGCACCGAGAACACCAGCAGCAGCACGCCCACCAGCGCCATGCCCACCACCGTCATCAGCACCAGGAAGAAATACAGTGCGTCAACCCATGGCGAGATGCTGGACGCCTCAGCCGGAAACAGCGCTGAGCCGTGCATCCACTTCGTCAAAAATTCCCATAATACTGGACTAATACCCATCGTTCGCCTTTATCCTTACGCTCGCCTTGATCCGTTTCGCCGTTCGTTGTCCGGTTGAGGTTGTTCCTGATTCATGGCACGCCCGAGCTTGAGGTCGCGCCGGAACATCAGGAACATGAAGCCGCCCAGCGATACCACCGTCGCGATGCCGCCAAGCTGCACCACACGCACTACAACCAGCGAGTGCTTGTTCGTCTGCGGATCATAGTGGTAGCAGTACGTCAGAATATTCGCTACCGGTGATCCAATCTTGTTGCCCGAGGCATCAATCAACCCCAGCAGAATGTCCTTGGCCGAGTACTCCACGCCCAGGTAGTACTGCGCCACTCGGCCCGTCGGCGTCGCCAGCTCGATCGAGCTCGCATGAGCATACTGCGTCAGCCGCCCATCCGGGCCCGGCACCCGCACATACCCGTATCCGATCGCGTCCGTCACGGCATCGATCGCCGGCCGCTGCCCCACGAGAAAGTGCCAGCCGTCGGCCGTCTCCGGGTGCCCGTACCGCTTCACGTAGTACGCCTTCTTGCGCGCCGCCAGTTCCGGCGTCTCGCTCGGGTCAATCGAGATCACAACGATCTGGAAGTCTCTGCCCGGCACCAGGTGCACCATCAGCAGCGAGCTGACCAGCCCGTCCAGCTCCTCGGAACACAGCATCGGGCAGTTGTAGTACACCGTCGTCACAATCGCCGGATGCTTGCCATCGAAGTACTTGCCCAGCACCACCGGCGCGCCCGTGTCATCCACAAACGGCGCATTCAGCGGCAGCTGCGCGTTCAGGTGCTGCGTCACCTGCACCTTCTGCAACACGTTCGGCAGCTGGTCTCCGGTATTCTCGCCCTGCTGCTTGTCCCCATAGCTGGACACCTGCGCAGTCGCCGCAGCCGGAGACACAGCCCTCGCACAACCCAGCACCAGCGCCAGCCCCATCAGGGCCTCTGCGACGAATGCTCTCCGGTTTGTGCCCTGCTGTGTCACAGCCTCTGCTCCTCTGTAGGTTGCCGCTTCCGTCTTCCGACCACCACGCATCTGTCGCGTGGCAGGCGGTGTTACTCCTGGGTCCCGCTGGCTTTAGCGAACTCGTTCCGCTGCTCGCGCGTCTCGATCGTCTGCTGCTCGTAGCCCGTGCGCGCAAAGCCTGTCGTCAGCGGAGTCGTGATCTCCGGCTTCGACTCGCCGGCCATCAGCGCCGTCGGCGTTGCGGCGGCAGCCGGCTTGGGCAGGCCACGCTCCGCGATCAGCTCCATCGCACGATCAATCGGGATGCGCACCGCACCCGCCGGAATGTCCGACGCGGTGCTGTAGTTATCCAGAAGCAGATCTTCCTTCGCGTGCAGGTCCGCCGTATCCTGGTTGCCGTCGTCGGTCTGCAGCCGCGGGCCGGGGAACGCCTGCGTCATCTGCTGCAGCTGCCGCTGTTCCACCACGGCATTCGACGTCAAATCTTCGCGCTTCTGGCCATACGGAGTCGCGCCCGGCGTATTCATGTTCGCCATGTGCCACTTGTCGGTCGGGCCGTCCTGCTGCACCAGCACGTAGTTGATCGCCTTGCCCATCAGGAAGCAGAAGAAGAAGAAGATCACCACAAAGCCCGCAAGCCCTGCGACAAACGTCACAATGCCGCTGACGTTGACATCTTCAACCTCATAGCCCGGATGCTCCGCATCACGCGGGCCGGTAAAGGTCTTCAATCCGGAATCGAAATCGTTAGTGGGCATGTTCAGGCTCCAGAAGCTCTTCGGTGTGCGGGTCGTTCACGTTCAGCAGCGGACGACGGCCCAGTTCAGTCAGGTAGTACACCGCCCAGATCGCCACCAGCGTGCCCGGCACGGTGATGTACGCCAGCAGGCCATAGTTCCCCGCCAGGTGCAGCGTGCTGCCTTCGGTGTTCCAGCTCGGCTCAATCAGCCAGAAGATATCGATCAGCCGCGCCGACAACATCACCATCGTCACCGCAATCATCTTGTGCTTCGACCGCTTGATGTCCCGCGACAGCAGAATGCAGAACGGAATCACCCAGTGGAACACCACGTCCAGCGTGCAGATCGTCCACCACCCGCCCTGGATCCGGTGCAGGTAGTACGTCAGCTCGTCGGGGATGTTGCCCGACCAGATGATCAGGAACTCCGCAAACGTCAGGTAGATGTTCAGCATCGTGAACGCAAACGCCAGCTTGCCCAGGTCATGCTGCTCGGTCGTGCGGAACAGCGTCTTCATCGGCTCATAGCGCGAGAGCAGGATCAGCGTCAGGATGCCCAGCGCCAGCACGCCATACCCCTGCGCGACCAGGAACTGCAGCCCATACACCGACGACGCCCAGATGATGTCCAGCGACTTCACAAACACAATCACGAAGTCCGTCATCAGGATCACGTACAGCACAATCGACGGGCCCGACACATTCTCAAACCGCACCCGCCACTTGTCGAAGCTCGCCGTCGTGCCCGCCTC
Organism: Acidobacteriota bacterium; assembly: GCA_021798655.1. Next base: position 3,124 of record JAJZFE010000435.1, read on the forward strand.
GGCATCCTTATCGCGCAGTACCGACCAGCGGTTCAGCAGCGTAATCAGCAGCGTCATGAAGCCCAGCACGATGCACGCCTGCACCACCGCCGCGCTCGGGTTCAGCATCACGTGCCGGAAGTCGATGTCCAGGTGCTGCTCGTTGGTCAGCAGGCCCTTGTGGTACGCGTCCAGCGTCTCCGCCTTGGTCGTGTACGCGGCCCACAGGTACAGCTTCTTCATCATCAGCAGCAGCGGAATGGTCATCAGCAGCAGCAGCGGAATCGTCCGCGTCATCGCCTCCAGCGGCCGACGCAGCACCAGGCCCCACTTGCCGCCCGAAACGTACTGCACCATCAGGAACGCCAGCGCGCCGCCCACCAGGTTGAAGCACGTCATATACCCCGCCAGGTACGCCCGCACCAGATGCGTGCGGCCGTCCTCGCTCGTCATGAAGGCCAGCGAGATCAGTGCGAAGACCACTGCAGCAATCGCCGCGCGCGTCCGCCACGTCTTTACGGCCTCCGGGGCCGTCAGCACGCCGGGCAGCACGTTCGGGCCATGATGCCCGTGTCCTCCATGCGCCAACTCCGCTCCGTTATGTTCGTGTTCCAGTGCCATGCGTTCTTCGCCTTCAAAGTTCCTAAAGTGTCTTCGTCCTGCTCAGCTCGAATCGACGAACTACTTCTGTCCGCCCGTCATCGCCGCCGTTCCTGCGGGGATCACGTAATCCTCGTGGTTGCCTGTTCCATACACCGCTGTCCCGGGCAGCTCGTTCGCCCAGTCGTCGGCAAATCCCGGCGGCAGGCCCTGCTCCTTCGCCAGCTCATGCAGGTCGATCGGGTGCTGCCCCGCAGCCACATCGCCCGGCTTCGCATCCTGGCTCAGCTGCAGCGCACGAATGTACGCCGCCACCGCCCAGCGATCGGCCGGCGTCAGCTGCGCCGAGTAGTCCGGCATCGCGCCATAGCCGTTCGTCATCACCGAGAAGAAGTGTCCCAGCGGCGCCGACCGCAGCCGGTCCGTGTGAAAGTTTCCCGCCGGCTTGTACCCGCGCTGCACAATCATTCCGTTGCCGTTGCCCACCCGCGAGTGGCAGGGCGTGCAGTAGATGTTGTACCGCTCCTGCCCGCGCTCCAGCGTGGCCAGGTTCAGCTCGATCGGCAGACCGTCGCCCTCTTTGCCGGCCACCATGCCGGTGTAGAAGTACGTATCCTCATGCAGCTGGTCGCGCGCCACCGTGTTCTCCACCTGTGGCCGCACCGAGCGGCCGTCCGCGAAGAACGACGTCCCACGCTGCGGAATAAATTTCGGCTGGTTGTGCATGTCCTGCCGGCAACCCGACAACACCAGCATCGCCGCTGCCACGCCCATCGCCGACACTTTCTTCATGAGCTTCATCTCTCGTATCTCGTATCTCGTATCTCGGCTCGTATCTCGCATCTAGTGGTCTACCTCCACCACCGAGACCGGCGAAAAACTCTCCAGCAGCGTCCGCGTCTCCGTCACCGAAAACCGCGGATCGTTCGCCTCCAGGCAGAGGAAGAACTTGTCCGACGTCGCGCCGCTCGCAAAGTTTGGCGCGTTGAACAGCGGGTGATACAGCTGCGGCAACCCGTTCTGCGCGATCATCCCGAACGCCGTCGACAGGCCCGCGAACAGAATCGTCATCTCGTACTCCGGGATCACGAACGCCGGCCAGCTGAACAGCGGCGTCGCGCGGATGTTCAGCGGATAGCCCCACACGTTGATCCACATCTCCAGCAGGAAGCCCGTGGTCAACCCGATCACGCCGCCCAGCAGGCACATCAGCGGCACGCGCGTCTTGTGGAAGCGCAGCGCCTCGGCTGCCTCCTCCACCGGATACGGCGTGTAGCACTCCATGCGGCGATAGCCCGCACGGTGCGCCATCTCCGTGGCGTGGACCAACTCACTCGGCGTATTGAACTCGGCCAGCAGGCCGTACACTCCCTCACGCGGCGGCATTTAGAGCGCCTCCTGGACAACCACTTCAGCTTCGGCACCGCCAGGACGAATCTTCGTCCCCGGCAGCATCATTCGAATCTCGGACATCGGAATCATCGGAGCGATACGCGCAAACAGCAGGAACAGCGTCGTAAACAGCCCCCACGTCCCGATGAACAGCATGTAGTCCCACTTCGTCGCGCGGTACGTGCCCCAGCTCGACGGCAGGTAGTCGCGGTACAGCGTCGTCACCACGATCACAAACCGCTCAAACCACATCCCGATGTTCACCACGAACGACAGGAAGAACAGGTACCCGACGTTCACCCGCAGCTTGCGGAACCACAGCGTCGTCAGCGGAATCGCAATGTTGGTCAGGATGAGCATCCAGTACGCCCAGCCCATCGGCCCGAACATGCGGTTCCACATCATGAAGAACTCCCAGTGGCTGGCCGAGTACCAGCTCATGAAGACCTCCATGCCATAGCCGTACGCCACAATCGAGCCCGTCGCCAGCATCACCTTGGCCATGTTGTCCAGGTGGCGCAGCGTGACCAGGTCTTCCAGGTGGTAGAACTTGCGGATCGGAATCGCCAGCGTCAGCACCATCGCGAAGCCCGAGTACACGGCGCCGGCCACGAAGTAAGGCGGAAAAATCGTCGTGTGCCAGCCGGCCATCGCGGCCACCGCGAAGTCGAAGCTGATGGTCGTGTGCACCGAGAGCACCAGCGGTGTCGAGAGGCCCGCCAGCAGCAGGCTCGCCGACTCATACCGAATCCAGTGCCGCGTCGAACCGCGCCAGCCCAGGCTCAGGATGCCGTAGAAGTACTTCGCCAGCGGCAGCTTCGCACGATCGCGCAGCGTCCCGAAGTCGGGAATCATGCCGATGTACCAGAACACCACCGAAATCGTCGCGTACGTCGAGACCGCGAACACATCCCACGCCAGCGGCGAGCGGAACTGCGGCCACACGTTCATCGTGTTCGGGTACGGCAGCAGCCAGTAGCCCAGCCACGGACGCCCGATGTGCAGCACCGGGAACATGCCCGCGCACACCACCGCGAAGATCGTCATCGCCTCCGCAAACCGGTTGATCGAGTTGCGCCACGTCTGCTTGAACAGCAGCAGAATCGCCGAGATCAGCGTGCCCGCGTGGCCGATGCCGATCCACCACACGAAGTTGATGATCGCAAAGCC
>JAJZFE010000275.1 GCA_021798655.1 Acidobacteriota bacterium
TCGTATGCTGCATCCCGCGGTCCGACGTCTTCGTGCTCACGCGCAGCTGCAGGTGCGATCCCGCATCGACAACGTCATACTCCTCGGTCCCGATCGTCCGCTGTAGCAGGTGCACGCCGTACACCCCGTGCTCGACGACCACAGGTGCCTGCTGGGCGCGGAGCGCAGAAGGTAGGACGAGCGCAGCAGGGACGACGAGAACGAGCAGGGGCGCAAGGGTTCTTGGAGAAGGCGGCATACTGCGACCATGCTATCCGACGCGGACGCTCCCCCTGCCGTCGTCGCACAGTACGTTCGTGCCTTCCATAGGAAGCCTGTCATCTCGACCGGAGGCCGCGCTCTTTGCGGCCGTAGCGGAGAGACCCCCGCATTTTGGACCGCCACAAATCCCCCCGACGCCGCCACAAACCACCGTCAAATATTTTCCGCGCGGAATCCCCGCAGGCCGTACTCTTGTTTGAACCCTCTTCGATTCTCTTAAAGGCCTCCACTCCACATGCTGTTCCCCACCGTCGAATACGCCGTGTTCTTCCTGGCGGTGCTGGCTCTCGCATGGCCGCTGGCCGGCCGCATCACCGCGCACAAGGTGTTTCTGCTCGCGGCCAGCTACGTCTTCTACGGCTTCTGGAGCTGGCGGTATGTGCCTCTGCTCATCGCCGTCTCCGCCTTCGCGGGCCTGGTCGCACAGGCCATCCAGCGCAGCCACGACGACCGCCTCCGCAAGGCGCTTCTCGTCTCCGGCGTCACCGTCTGCCTCACCGTGCTGGCCTACTACAAGTACACCAGCTTCCTTCTGCTCAGCGCGATGAACCTGCTCGCACTCGCCGGCCACGCGCCTGCCTGGCGGCTGCCTGCGCCCTTCCTGCCGCTCGGCATCTCCTTCTTCGTCTTCCACGCCATCTCGCTGATGGCCGACGTCTATCGCCGCAAGCTGCTCGTCCGCCTGCACCTGCTGGACGCGCTGCTCTACGTCGCCTTCTTTCCGCAGTTGATCGCCGGGCCCATCCTGCGCGCCTCGCGCTTCATCCCGCAGCTCATGCGTCGCTGCGACCCTGCAAAGATCCGCGTCAACCGCGCCTTCCTGCTCATCCTCGCCGGGCTCTTCAAAAAAGTCATCCTCTCCAACATGCTGGCCACGCGACTGGTCGAGCCGGTCTTCAACGCGCCCGCACAGTTCCACCGCTGGGACGTGCTGCTTGCCATCTACGGCTACGCCGCACAGATCTACTGCGACTTCTCCGGCTACACCGACATCGCCACCGGCTGCGCTCTGCTGCTCGGCTACCGCTTCCCAAAGAACTTCGACGCGCCCTACACCGCGCAGGACCCGCAGGAGTTCTGGCAACGCTGGCACATCTCGCTCTCCACCTGGCTGCGCGACTACCTCTACATCCCCCTCGGCGGCTCGCGCGAAGGCCGCCTGCGTACCCTGGGCAACCTCATGATCACCATGCTGCTCGGCGGCCTGTGGCACGGCGCTTCCTGGACGTTTGTCGTCTGGGGCGGACTGCAGGGGCTCTACCTCGTCGCCCATCGGCTCTGGGCCGGCCGGCGGCTCGCCTTCCAGCTCAGCCGCACGCGCTGGTGGCCGTGGGTCGCGCGACTCCTGCTCTTCCACGCCGTCTGCCTGGGCTGGGTCTTCTTCCGCTCGCCTACCTTCTCGCTGGCGTGGGCTGTGCTCCGGCAACTCGCCGCTCCGGGCAGGGCCACCCTCGCCGCGTGGCCGGTGGTCATCGCGCTGCTGCTCGGGCTCTTCGGCCAATATGCTCCGCGCCTCTGGCGGCGCACGGCGGAGGCCACCATGTCCCGCCTGCCCTTCGCCGTCAACGGCGCTCTGCTCACGCTCGGCGTCTACGCCATCGAGGTCCTCGGCCCCACCGGCGTCGCTCCCTTCATCTACTTCCAGTTCTAGCGTCCTCACCAGAAAGACCTCATGCGCGGCTACCAGCGATTTGCAAACTCGATACAGATGGCCACGGCGCTCGGCGTCTTCGCGCTGCTGTCCCTCCTGCTCGACTCCGCCGGTCTCTACAGCTGGGCGCAGCGGCTCGACCTCGGCCCCGAACGCACCTTCGCTCTGCCCGCAGCCAGCGCTCTGCACTGGGGCCTGCGCGGCCTCGGGCTGGAACGCCTCCGTCGCGACGAACTCGCCGCGCTCGCCCACGTCCGCTGGTCCGACGACCCTGCCGCCGCCACTCGCGCCTCCGGCACCGTCACCGAAGACCTCATGCCGCTCGTACCACCGCCCTCCGCGCCGCCCTCCGCAACCAGCCCCGCCGCAGTCTCTGCCGCAGTCACGGCTCCTGTCCGCGTAGACCCCACGCCACCGCTGCCGCTGCAACCCCTCGCCGGCGACCCGCCCGTGCTCTCCGTGCTTCCTGCGCTCGCCGCGCTGCCCTCCGGCAGCACCCGCACCGTCGCTCTCACCGGCGATTCCATGATGGCCGTCGGTCTTGCCTCCACGCTGCAGCGCGAGGCCCCTCGCTACAAAAACCTCACCCTGCTCCCGCTCTTCAAGTCCGGCACCGGCCTCGCCCGGCCCGAGGTCTTCAACTGGCAGCGCGAGTACCCCGCCATGCTCGGCAGCGCCCGCCCCGACCTCGTCCTCGTCGCCATCGGCGCCAACGACGGTCAGGGCTTCGTCGAAGGCGGCGTCACCTACGCCTTCGGCACGCCCGCCTGGCAGGCCCTCTACGAGCGCCGCGTCGAAGCCTTCCTCAACCTGCTCGAAGCCCGCGGCGCAACCGTCGTCTGGGTCGGCCTGCCCCCCATGAAGAGTGGCACCTACGACGCACACATCGCCCTGGTCAATCGCATCGACTACGCCGTCGTCAAAGCCTCGCCGCACGCCGTCTGGTTCAGCTCCGCGGGCCTGGTCGGCGACTCCGCCGGACACTTCGCCGACTACGGCACCGTCCACGGCAGCACCGTTCGCCTCCGCCAGCCCGACGGCATCCATCTCTCCGACGACGGCGCCGAGCTGCTCGCCGCCAAGCTCCTGCCCTGGATGGCAAAAGCCGCGCCGGCACCCTCCAACAGTGCGCCAACGCGGCTTCAAACCGGCTTCTAGGTGTAGTTCTCTCTCAGGTCTAGTCGCCAGCAGTCTCCATGATTTGTCATTCCGCAGCGAAGATTTGTCATTCCGCAGCGAAGCGGAGGAATCTGCATTTTGGACAATCCTGAACAGCGTCTACACCGTCACGCAAACGGTCCTAATGGCCGCCGTGTCCATGATCCTGCCCATTGCCCTGCGCCTTCGCACCGTGCCATCCCCGCGCGCTGCCGTGGAGGTCGCCGTGCGGATCCGCCTGGTACGTGCCATGGAACCCGTGCCCATCGCCTCCATGCCCATCGCCCCCATGTCCGTCGCCGTGGTCCGGAAAGCCGCCGTGATACCCATAGCGCGGATCGTAGTTATGGTTCACCCGGCCATAAAACTGGCCGTCCCCGTGATACCACGGGCCAGCCCCGACAAACGCTCCCCCATTGAACCACTCCGGCCCATAGTACCCGGATGGCGCGCAGTTGTACGGCGCATAGCCGTAGTAGCCATACGGACACACCGGTGCAGCGCCCCCGATGTTGATACCAAAACTGATCTGCGCCTCAGCCTTGTCGGCCGGAAGCGCAACCACACCAGCCATCACTGCAGCCGCAAGAACGTACCTGATTCCACGCATAGGGGGAACCTCCAGCCGTGTAAGAGGCCGTTCCAGCGCTCGGGGTTGCAGGCTTCCGCGAACAAAGTGAACAAATCGTTAGCAAGGAGCCGCGCTTCAAGCCCGGCGCGCCCGCAAGACCCCTCACTCTGTTTGTCATTCCCGAAGCGAATCTGCGTCTTGCTCGTCGCACCGAGCCATCCGCACTCTCTATCGCGTCTTGCGCGGCGCAGAGAACTTCTTCCGCCGCGGCGGCACCGGCTTCTTCAACTGCGCGGCCTCCGGCAGCACCTTCTTGCGCTCCACCTTCTTGCCGGCTGCCGCGCGATTCAGCGCCTGCACCTCGCCCGGCAGCAGCTCCCGAAACGCGCCCGGCGGCACATCCAGCGTCAGCGCGCCGTACCCGATGCGCCGAATCTTCTCCACATGGTGCCCAATCTCTTCAAACATCTTGCGCAGCTGCCGATTGCGCCCCTCGGTCAGCGTCACCTCAAACCACGGATTCTCGCCCGTCCGCACCTGTTCAATCTTCGCCGGCTGCGTCAGCACGCGGTCGCGCCTCCCGGTGCTGCGGGTGTCCGCCAGCCGTCCACGGTCGATCATGATGCCGTGCCGCAGCTGCTCGATCGCCTGCGTCGTCGGCGCGCCGCTCACCTTCACCAGGTACGTCTTCAGCACGCCCGTCGCCGCCTTCGACAGCTTGTTCGCCAGGTCCCCATCGTTGGTCATCAACAGCAGACCCTCGCTCAGGTAGTCCAGCCGGCCCACCGGATACAGCCGCGGCAGCTTGCTGTGCTCGCCCATCTGCTTCTTCTGCCTGTCCTGGCCCAGCAGCTGCATCACCGTCGGACGCCCCTCCGGATCCTCCAGCGTCGTCACATAGCCGCGCGGCTTGTTCACCATAAAGTACTTCGTCGGCTCCGGCCGGCCCAGCAGCTTGCCGTCCACGCGCACGTGGTCGCGCGACAGGTCCGCGCGCGTGCCCAGCTCCGTCACCGTCTGCCCGTTCAACTGCACCCGGCCTTCCAGGATGATCTGCTCGGCCGCCCGGCGGCTCGCCAGGCCCGCCTGCGCGAGGATCTTCTGCAGCCGCTCACCGCGCGGCGTCTCGGGGGCTGCTGCTTCGTTCGTCTTGGGCGCAGTCTTGGGCGCAGTCTTGGGCGCAGTCTTGGGCGCAACCTTGGGCTTGGGGGAGTTCGGGGTCATGGTCAAAGTCCTTCTGACTGCGGAGCAGCTCATCGCGGTCGTATTGCGTTATCGTGCAGCGTTTTGAAAACGCGCTGATACTAGTGTAGTCACTTGTCCCCCGCCGCGTACCGGAGTCCGCCGCCTTATGCCCCACGAAGCACCCCACATCCGCGTCGTCCATCCCGCCGAGCACTCCCCCGGCACCGCCCAGACCCCCGGCTCGCAGCGCCTCGCCGCCATCTCCGCCGAGCTCGGCATCGCCGCCGCCATGTGGGCCGGCACCTTCCGCGTCGAACCCGGCGCACGCACCGGCATCCACCACCACGGCCCGCAGGAGACCATCGTCTACGTCCTCGCCGGCGAGGCTCTCCTCCGCTGGGGCACCCGCGGCGAGCACACCGCCACCGTCCGCCCCGGCGACTTCCTCCACGTCCCCGCCCACGTCATCCACCAGGAGATCAACCCCTCCCCCACCGAACCCTTCCACTGGGTCGTCGTCCGCAGCTCACCCCAGCCCCTCGTCGTCAACCTCCCCGACACCACCTGGGACTAGCAAACGCCACCTCGCCCGAAACTTTCTTCCCTCAAAAACCCGCCAAACTCCCTCTGTCAACCCCCAACCCCGCACCCAAAACCCGTAACCCATTCCCCACCAACGCCTTACCCCCTCCAAACCAAAAACACATTCCCCCACTCCCACTCGCTACAATAGAAATAGGGGAAGCAACGGGAAACGGGCCAACTGACAACCGACAACCGAGAACTGACAACCGAGACCCGACGCCTCCACATCCCTCTGCTGGCTCGCGCGGACTATCGCCTGCGGCTGCCGCCGGAGAAGATCTCCGTCAGTGCCAGGAAGATGTTCAGCCCATCCAGGTAGATGGTCAGCGCCAGCTCCACCGCCGTCGCCCCATCGCCGCCGTTGCGAATCCGCATGAAGTCCACCAGCAGCAGCACGCTGAACACCGCCAGCGTCGCCCACGAGTAGAAGCTCGGGTTCACGAAGTGGAAGAACATCCCCAGAACGCCGACGATGATCAGCACCAGCAGCGCGCCCATCGCATAGCTGCCCACCCTGCGATAGTCGAAGCTGAACACCTGCGCGCCCATGCCGATCACCGCCATGCCCACCGCCGTCGTCACCGCCGCGTTGAACACGATCGTGATGCCCGCTGCCGTATGCAGCAGGTGCCCGATCCACGGCGCAATCTCGAAGCCCATCACCAGCGCCAGCGCCAGGAACAGCAGCAGCGACAGTGCCGGCGTCTTCCGCGTCGCACGCACCGCAAAGATCAGCCCAATGCTGACGAAGAAGTAGATCCACGTCATTCCGAACGAGTAAAACTCCGGCGCCAGCCCCACGCCCACCGCCGAAACGAAGAACCCCAGCGAAGAGATCAGCAACACCT
>JAJZFE010000144.1 GCA_021798655.1 Acidobacteriota bacterium
ACACTCCGTCACCATGACGCCCGAAGGTACACAGGAGTTCTTTGCGTTCTGGAAGAACTTCGCGCAGCACTACGCGGGCACTGATCCGGAGCAGGTCTACTTCGAGGTACTCAACGAGCCGGAGGGCGTCGATCCGTATCGCTGGGCAGGCGAGGAGGCGCGCGCCGTCGCCATCATCCGCGCGCAGGCACCGCACCACACCATCATCGCTACAGGCGAAGGCTGGGGCGGCATCGATGGACTCGTCGAGATTGAGCCGATGCGCGACGACAACATCATCTACTCCATCCACGACTATGAGCCGATGACGTTCACGCATCAGGGTGCCAACTGGGCCGGCGACGCGCTGAAGCCTCTGCGCGGTGTGCCGTATCCGTCTTCGCCCGAAGACGTTGCGCCACTGCTGCCAGTGCTCACCGATGCCGCGGCGAAAAAAGCTCTGGAGGACTACGGCCAGCAACACTGGAACCGGCAGCGCATGGCCGAACGCATCGGCAAAGCGACGGCATGGGCGAAGCAGCACAACGTTCCGCTGTGGTGCGGGGAGTTCGGCGTCTATCGCCAGTTCTCTGCGCCCGCCGATCGCGACCGCTGGCTCGCCGACATGCGCTCCACGCTGGAGCACGACGGCATCGGCTGGAGTCTATGGGACTACCAGGGAGGCTTTGCGCTTGTCACCAAAAAAGACGGCACGACTACCGTCGATGAAGGCGTCGCCAAAGCGCTTGGTGTTGGAAGGTAGTCACGGCTTCAACGTGCGCTCGAAGAACGCGGCGGCGGCGGTGTACGCTGCCAGCCACGTGCGATGCAGCAGGAACTCGTGCAGCTCATCGGGGAAGATGAGTTCCTGCACTTCGACCTGTTGAGCGGCAGGCAGCGTGGTGTTGCGCGCGCGCAAGGCGTCGGCCAGTCGCGGCGTCTGTGCGTAGGCAACGCTGGGGTCGTTGTCGCCGTGGATCAGCAGAATCGGCGAGCGCCAGTGCGTGATGTCGCCAAGCGGAGAGTTCGTCAGCGCCGTCGCGGCGATGGCATCCTGCTCGGCGTTGTTGCCGCGCTTCCAGTCGCCGGCGTTGTCTTCGAGGTTCCAGTCGTGCACGCCGTGCAGATCGACGCCTGCGGCAAAGATGTCGGAGTTGCGCGCGAGCGCCAGCGCCGTCAGATAGCCGCCATAACTGCCGCCCCACAGGCCAATGCGCTTCGCATCCACATCGGGCCGCGACTGCAGATACTTCGCTGCAGCGAGCACGTCGTCGTACTCCGCCGCACCGGTCGGGCCTTCGTGGTCGCACTGGCGGAAGTCGAGCCCATACCCGATGCCGCAACGGTAGTTCACGCTGAGCACGATGAACCCGCGCGAGACGAGGTACTGGTTCATCGCATACGCGTTGGAGTAGTACTCCATGTCCGGAAAGCCGAGGTACATCTGCCGCCGCGGCCCGCCGTGCAGAAACAGAATCGCCGGATGCTTCGCTGTCGCTCCCTTCTTCACGTTGTCATTCCGCAGCGCAGCGGAGGAATCCGCATTCTGCATTGGCAGGAATAACTGTCCGTGAATCGTCAGCCCGTTGGTCGATGGAAAGACCGCCTGCTGCGGACTCACCAACGCTGCAGCCGGATAGGCACGCGGCAGCGCACTCAAATCCACGCGCGCCGCATCACCGCCGTTACCCAGCAGCGCAACGTGCGTCGGCGTGCGGGCATCGGAGACCAGCGCTGCAATCGTGCCACCGTCTGCACTCATCGCAGGATGCGTCTCGATACCACCGTTGCTCGCCCGCTGATGCGGGGCTTCACCCGGATACGCAACACGTAGCTGCCAGACGTGACGACGGTCAGCGTCTGCAGCGGTGGGATAGGCTTCGCTCGATGTCCAAAGAAGCATAGTGTGTACAGCGTTGACGCTTGCGTCTTCCACCTCGAACGCGCCGGGCGTGAGCAGCGTTGGCGCTTTTGCTGTCGTCGGATCGAGCGCATACAGGTGGTTCCAGCCATCGGCCTCGCTGTAGAAGACGATGCGTCCGTCCGCGGTCCACAGCAGATCCGGCTCGCGGTCGCCCGGGATGGGCAACACGCTGCCGCGCACGTTCGGCGCGGGGGAGTAGGCTGTGCGCGTCACTCCGCTCGCCACATCCATCCGCTCAATCGACCACGGATTCGGGCTCACGCGGTTCAGCGCAAACTCTGCAACATCCGCCGCTGTGAACGGCACGCGCAGCCAGGCAAGCTGCTTGCCGTCGGGCGAGAACGCAGGTGCGGAGTCGTTGCCCGTGCTCGGCGCGGGAAAGGTTAGCGTGTGTGTCTGCAGGTCGAAGAGCGCAAGAAAGCTGTGTGCAGGCTCGTTCACCTCGTGCCTGCGGCTGATGAACGCGAGCGTCCTGCCGTCGGGCGAGAGCGTCAGTGAGCCTGCACTGCCACGGTCGTAGACGAGCTGCTGCGTCTTCCCGGTAGCCACGTCGGCGCTCCATATCTGGCCCTCGCGCACGTAGTAGAGGCTGCGCCCATCGTGCGAGAACAGCGGCGAGTGCCCTTCCCCTATGACGACCGATGTTGTCGCGGCGTCGAGAGGCTGTACGATCACGGTCAGCGGCGTCGGCCTCTGCAGATGCGCGGGGTTGGCGGGCTTGCCGTCCGCGCCACTCTCCGCGCCATAGGTGTAGGCGATGAGCGTTGCATCGGGTGACCATGCAAGCTGACGGAGGTCTTGGCCATCGTCATCGGTGTAGTGCGTCAGGGCGCGGGCAGACGCATCCTTGCCGCCGACGTAGAGGTTGTGCCGACCCTCGGCATCTTCGACCCACGCAAACAGCGGGCCGGTTGGCGCTGCTGCCAGCTGGCTCGCAAACGGCGCGCTGAGCGCCTGTTGCAGCGTGAAGGGCTGAGGCGTCTGTGCGGCAAGTGTCGTCGCGCAGAGAGTGATGAGAGCGGCGGCATGGAATCTCATGCGCTGAGGATACGTCATGCGGTCACACTCGCAGCGCGGCAGACTTACGTTGCGGCGCTCTCCGCCTTCAGCCGCTCGGCCGTTGCGTGCGCCACGAGAGCGTCTACCGTCGGCTGCAACATGCCTTCCATCACCATCTGCAGGTTGTGGTTGGTCAGCCCGATGCGATGGTCGGTGAGGCGATTCTGCGGGAAGTTGTAGGTGCGGATCTTTTCGCTGCGATCGCCGGTGCCCACCTGCTCCTTGCGCTCCTTGGCCTGCAGCTGATGGATGCGCTCGGCCTCCACCTCATACAGTCGCGAGCGCAGTACGCGCATGGCCTTCTCGCGGTTCTTGATCTGCGACTTCTCATCCTGGCAGCTGACCACGGTGTTCGTTGGCAGGTGCGTGATGCGGATCGCGGAGTAGGTGGTGTTCACGCTCTGCCCGCCGGGTCCGGAGCTGCAGAACGTGTCGATGCGCAGGTCCTTGTTCTCGATCTTGATGTCTACTTCTTCGGCTTCGGGCAGCACGGCCACCGTGATGGCCGACGTGTGTACGCGGCCCTGCGTCTCGGTCGCCGGCACGCGCTGCACGCGGTGTACGCCGCTCTCGTACTTCATCTGCGAGTAGACCTTGTCGCCCTCGAAGATCGCCGTGATGTCCTTCAGACCGCCTACATCGGAGTCGGTCTGCGAGAGCACTTCGACCTTCCAGCGGTGCTGCTCGGCAAAGCGCAGGTACATGCGGAAGACCTCGGCGACGAACAGCGATGCCTCATCGCCGCCGGTGCCCGCGCGCAGCTCGATGACGATGTTCTTGTCGTCGTTGGGGTCCTTGGGCAGCAGGAGCACCTTCAGCTCTTCTTCCACCACGGCGAGCTTCGGCTCCAGTTCGGCCAGCTCCATCTCGGCCATCTCGCGCATGTCCGCGTCGTGCAGCATGGCCTTGGCCTCGGCGATGCCGTTGGTCAGCTTGCGATACTCGCGGAACTTCTCCACCGTCGGCTCCAGGTCGCGGTGCTGCTTGGACACCTTGCGATAGTTCTCCTGGTTGCTGACGATGTTGGGGTCAGAGAGCTGCACACCCAGCTCTTCGTAGCGGGCTTCGAGTTGGTCGAGACGTTCGAACATATAGGTCCTTCAGCAAAAAGTGTTTGGGGAGTTCAAGGGATATCAAGACGCGCGGCGCGAGCATTCCAAAACGCTCAAGCGCAGCTAGGCAAAGTCGTGACGGAGGGTCACGCGGGTCGGCGCGGCATAGACCGCATCACACACCGGGTTTGCACTGGCAGTCCGCATCACTCTTGTTTAGATGATACCGCGAAGCTGAAGGTTTCGGGCCTGCGCCTGGGTTCCGGGCCTCGGCTTACGGCTTGGTAGAAGGTGTCTCTGCGGTTCTGCCGTTGGCGTAGCTGGGCACGTGCGTGGTGAAGTGCGGCCACACAAACTCGCGGAACACGGCCTCAAACGCGCTGGTGCCGATGCCGATACCGAGGTTGATGCCCGCCAGGAAGGCGGGGCTGTCCGACGCCGGATGGTACACGCTGGACACCGCACCAGCCGACGCGCTGCCCAGCAGGTGCGAGTAGTTGAGCTGCTGGTGGCCGTTGTCGCCGCGCGCAATCACGCCATAGCTGGCGGCGTGCAGAATCCGCGTACTCAGCTTGTTCGTCGGCCCCAGGTAGAAGTAGCGCGGGTCCTGATGGAAGATCGCCGGGTAGAGCGCATAGCTGAAGGTGTGCGTCAGAATCGCGTCGCCGTAGGCCGCAGCGTAGCGCTTGCCGTAGCTGGCCGCGTCGCTGTTGCCCCAGCTCGGGAAGGTGTCTTCGTACTGCTCGGCGCCGGCGGTCATCGCCGTGGCCAGAAAGATGGTGGGGTCGGTCAGGCTGCGTAGGTCCAGCTTGAACTTCTGCCTGGTGTTCAGCGGAGCGGCGTCGTACACAAAGCTGGTGTAGAAGTTCGGCACAATGCCGAGGATGCGCTGCTGCTCCTCGCGCTTGATCTCCTGCTCGGCCACGGCGGTCGAGTCCGCCGAAACGTCGATGCTCATCTCCGCCGACGCTGCGCCGAGTGTGATGGTCGGCAGCGTGGAGACTTCGCCCGGCTGCAGCGTGATCAGCGGCGAAAAGTACGTCTTGAAGGTCGGCGCTGCCACCAGCACGGTGTAGGTGCCCGCGCCCAGTTTGCCGAAGAGGAAGTGCCCGGAGCTGTCGGTGGTGGTATCCAGCAGCCGCGCGTGGCCCTTCTCCGACAGCGTGACAGAGGCTCCCGGAACCAGCGCGCCGTTGCCGTCGGTCACGATGCCCTGTACCAGTCCGGCCGTATCCGCCGCTGCGCTGCTGGACTGCGTTGTTTGGTCATAGCCAGCGGAAAAGCTCGGTGCATCGGGCAGCGCGGCAGGGCCCTGCGCCACGGTGGCTGCAGCGGTAAGCGAGAGAGAAAGCAGTGCAAGCGCGCCGATCCACGTGCCGCGGTGCGGGTACTTCATAGGGTAGGACTCCTGTGCGGGCGCGTCGCTTGCAGCCGCGTCGCGCGCGCAGACCTTTTTATAGTGACCTGTATTGGACGCAATGTGCTGTTTAAAGGTAATTACAGTTGTGTCATACTGGGCAGTCTTGCACCGCCGATGCCACCGCAGTGCCTTGCAGTTCGATGCGGTGAACAGCGCCGTGGTTGCGCGCTGCCCGGCTACGGCGGCGGATGTGCACTGTCGCTGCTGCTGCCCTCGGCGGGCACGGTCGCGGGGCCGATCGTCACCGTCGCCGCAAACAGCCTGCAGTCCGCGTAGGTGGACTCGAACCGGTCGGTGAAGCGGCCGTTGGCGCGCTCCGATACCAGGTGTCGCGAGAGCGGATACACCGCGCCGTTCAGCGTCACCGGTGCCAGGTCCACCTCAGCGAACGGGATGATGTGGTACGTGTTCACGCCGTACGCCGCCACGCGCCGCTCAATGTGCCGGATGCCGCCAGCCTCGTCCAGCAGGGCAAAGCCAGTGGTCCCGGCGCTGCGGCAGGTGGCGTCTTCGTCGGCGTGCGGCGCTGCGGCAAAGTCGATGCGTCCCGCGCCCTGCGTGTAGACGTAGCAGTGTTGCTGCTCGGGCAGAAAGTAGCTGATCGCCTGCAGAAACCCGCCCTGCACGTAGGCCGGCATGGTGAATCCGCTGGCCGTCAACGGCTGGCCGTCGACGGTGAGGAACTCGGCGGACTCGTTCAGCTTGCCATCGGCGCGGCGGCGCACGCGCAGGTTCGCGGTGAACTCCACATGCCGCACCACCTGCGTCGGCTGCCCGTGTTTGCCCGGTCGCAGCTCCTCGCTTACCGCGCTCTGCAGACAGCT
>JAJZFE010000253.1 GCA_021798655.1 Acidobacteriota bacterium
GTTGGTCGGCGTAGTTGAATGCGCCGGGATCTCGGTAGGTTTCGGGCGGGCGCATTCGCAGCGGGATCTCGATCTGCTGGCCGCAGTGGAGGGGCAGCGCGTCGCCGGTCAGCGTGATGCGGACTCCTCCGGTGATGGGGCGCATGGTGGAGATGTCGGGTGTGACGTCTTCCACAGCGGTGATGTCGAGGTCGATGGACTGCCGCGGCGGGGCAGCGTCGAACTCCCATCCACCTGGCTCGATCTGCCAGGGATGCAGTGTGGCTGTGTCGGTTTCGCTCGGCTGCGCTGGCAGCAGGCGGATGCGCGTGATGCTGCCGCGGACGTTGCGGCTGAGGCCGTCCGCGTAGGAGAGCAGCGCGGGATGATAGGGCAGCGGTGGCTGCATCTGCGCGCACCAGCATCCGACGACGACGACGAGCGCGAGTGCCGGCGCGAGAGCGATGCGGGGTGCGTGACGCAGGCCGAGGAGTGTGACCGCGATGAGCAGCACTGCAGCGAGGACGAGAAGCCGCGTCGGTTGCCATTGACGCGCGATGAGGTCTCCAGCGCTGAAACAGATCGCGGCAGCAAGCACAGGGACGCTGCCGAGCCGGAGCGGCTCGACGGCTTGCGGACGGTTCATCCAGTGCGTTGCAGCGCCGACTGACAACATGGGAAGCGCTATCTAAAACAGGGATTAGGGAGTGAAAGAGCGCAACGAGGTGCCGAGACGAGTTTAGCTGGTTCGGTGGAGGATGGCGATGGTTTCCAGGTGAACGGTTTGCGGGAAGAGATCGACGAGGTGCAGTGCGGTGATGCGGTAGTGCGGTTGGAGGACGGCGAGGTCGCGGGCGAGGGTTGCGGGGTCGCAGGAGACGTAGACGATGTGTTGCGGCGCGATGCGGTTGAGCAGCCCGCAGGCTTCGACCCCAGCGCCTGCGCGCGGCGGGTCGAGGACGACGAGGTCGGGGTGTTCGCGTTGCAGCGCGGTCGCGCGGAGGTAGTCGAGCACGGTGGACTCGATGGCGGTGTGCGTCGGGCCGAGCTTGCGGAAGACGCTGCGGAGGTCGGCGATTGCGGCGGCATTGGACTCGACGGCGACGACCTGCGCGAAGCTGCGTGCGAGGATGCGGGAGAAGAGACCGACTCCGCTGAAGAGGTCCCAGGCGAGCGCGCCGCTGCGGGGTGTGCCGTCGGCGCGGCAGACGAGATCGACGAGCGGTTCGAGGAGGAATCGGTTGATCTGGAAGAAGCCGCCGCGGGTGATCCAGTAGGTCTCCGTGCCCACGCGATAGTTCATGCCCACGGCGCCAGCTTCGGCAAGGGAGCGACCGGTGGGGCCGGTGCGCGGGTCGGAGGCGATGGCGCCGGCTCCGACGAGCGTGATGCCGTGTGGTGCGTGTTGCTGCATGGCTTTGAAGGCGCGGATGAAGCTGCCTTGCAGCGATTTAGTGCGCGGCGCGCAGAGCAGCGTGAGTTGCAGCTGCGACTGGTCGTGGTTGCAGAAGAGTTCGAGTTCGGTGGCGGCGTTGAGCCAGAAGAGCGCGTCGCGTTCGGCGGTGGCTGCAGCGATCAGCGAGCTGGCGACGGACCAGAGTGCCGGCGCGGCGATGGGGCACGCGGCGATGGGCTGGAAGTCGGTGGTGCCGAGCTGGTTGTAGCCGAGCTGCAACGTGCCGCGTTGCTGCTCGATGCGCAGGCGGATACGGTTGCGGTACTCATAGGGCGCGGCAGTGTGGGTGTCGATTTCGCCGGAGTAGATGCAGCCAGCCTCGGCGAGCAGGGATTGCAGGCGCTCGCGTTTGGCGAGCACTTGCGCGTCGTAGGCGAGGTCCTGATGCTGGCAACCGCCGCAGTGGCCGAAGTGCGGGCAGCGCGGGGTTGCGGTGAGTGTGCTCATGCTTCGTGTCCCATGTAGAACAGGCTGAGGCGCGGGAGGTGATACAGCTCCAGCAGGCGCTTGTGGAGGAACTGCTGCTGGAGCTGACGAAGCTGCGTGACCGACATGCGGTTGCGATAGGGAGCGAGCTCGCGGTCGGCCTGCGCTTTGAGGTCGACGAGTTGTTGCTCGGTGGCGGCGGCTTCGAGCGCGGCGAAGAGCTTGTCTTCGAGGACCGTGAGCGTGCGGTCAAGGTCGTCGAGTGCGAGCGGCTGCGGCAAACGCATGGTGAGAGCGAGCTCGCGGAGACGGGCTGCGGTGCTCGTGAGCGATGAGTTCGGCATTCCATTCATGTCGCGTTGAGGCTGCGCTCTGGATGCGGCACCCGACGTCTGGGCGGCCTGGTCGAAGGCTACGGCGTTGCGTTCGAGGTAGGCTGCGACGCGTTCGACCTCGAAGCCGCTCTCATGCTGCTCAGGTTTGGCTGGGGCGAGGCCGGTGGAGGCTTCGACCATCTCTTCGGTAGCGTGCATGACGGCCTGCGCGCACCAGGCAAGTCCGTTGACTTTGCGAAGTCGGGAGCCGGCTTTGTGGGCCTTGGCGTCGTGCTTGTCGAAGGCGGTGTCGATGCCGCGGAGGACGGCTTCGAGCGGGATACCCGCTTCGCGCCAGGTCTCGATGAGCGCCCAGTCGAGCGTGCTGAGCAGCAGGATGCTGCCCCGGCGCTGGCTGAAGCGCTCTTCGATCTCGGAGAAGTATTGGTAGTAGTTCATGAAGGGCAGCGGATAGAGGATAGAGGGTAGAGGGAAGAGAAGATGTTCTTTCTACACTCTATCCTCTACAACTCACTGCACTCTGTTTATCTGCGCTTGTGGTTGCGGTCGTTGCGTTCGTAGATGAGGCGGAGGCCGTTGAGGGTGAGCGTCTCATCGACCTGCTGGATGTATTTGCTGTCGGCGGCGATGAGTCGTGCGAGTCCGCCGGTGGCGACGGTTCGGGTCTGCGGGCCGAGTTCGGCGATCATGCGTGCGAGGATGCCGTCGACGAGGCCGATGTAACCGTAGTAGAGGCCGATCTGGATGTTGTCGGTGGTGCTGGTCCCGATGAGTTTGGCGGGCTTTTTGATCTCGACACGGGTGAGGCGAGCGGCGCGGGAGAAAAGCGCGTCGGCGGAGATGCCGAGGCCGGGTGCGATGGCTCCGCCGAGGAACTCGCCTTTGGCGGAGATGACGTCAAAGGTGGTGGCGGTACCCATGTCGACGACGATGGCCGGCCCGCCGAGCAGTTCGTAGGCGGCGACGCAGTTGACGACGCGGTCGGCACCTACCTCGCTGGGGTTGTCGGTGAGGACGGGGAGGCCGGTTTTGACACCAGGCTCGATGAAGAGGGGCTTGAGGTGGAAGTAGGTCTCGCAGACGCGGCGCAGAGCGGCGTCGAGGGGCGGGACGACGGAGGAGACGGCGACGCCGGTGACAACTTCCTGGTTGACGCCGCGCATGGCGAAGAGGGTCTGGAAGAGGACGCCGAGCTCATCGGCGGTCTGCTTGTAGGGCGTGGTGATGCGCCAGTCGGCGACGATGTGCGCGGGTGCGGCGTCGGTGGCGAGGGAGTAGAGCCCGAGGACAGTGTTGGAGTTGCCTACGTCGATGGCCAATAACATGTGGGTTCAGCTACCTCGTTGGGAGCGGTCGGGACCGCGGGGAAACTTAGAGGATATCGCGAACGCCGCCGGAGAGGACAGTGCGTTGCGAGCCATCGTCGGCGTTGACGAGGAGAAAGCCGAAGGGGTCGAGGCCGGCGGTGGTTCCAGTATAGCCACCCTGCTCGGGAACCTGGACGCGGCGGCCGTGGACCCACTCCGAGGCTTCGGCGAAGCGATCGAGCAGCGGCTGAGTGTCGGTGGAGTCTGCCGCTGCGGCGTCTTCGAGCAGAGTGAGCTCGCGGTCGAGCGCGCGGAGCAGAGCGATGACCAGTGCCTGGCGGCTCTGCGGCTGGCTGGTGGCCAGGCGGAGAGAGGTGGCCAGCGGATAGAGCTCCATCGGGAAGCTGGTCTGGTTGAGGTTGATACCGATGCCGATGACGGCGTGATGGAGCTGCGCGTCTTTGCCGGAGCCTGCGGCGGTTTCGACGAGGATGCCGCCGAGCTTCTGGCTGCCGAGCATGAGGTCGTTGGGCCAGCGGAGGTCGATGGCCAGACAGGCTGTGGTTTGGATGGCGGCCTGGGCTGCAAGGCCGGCGGCGAGCGAGAGCCAGAGAGCCTGCTGCAGTCGGAGCGCGGGCCGGACGAGTGCGCTGAGATAGAGGCCGGCGGGCTCGGCGGCGGAGCCTGGCTCGGAGTGCCAGCTGTGACCGCCGCGGCCGCGGCCGGCGGTCTGCTCGTCGGCCAGGTAGACGGTGCCCTCGGGCGCGCCGGAAGCGGCCGCCGCGAGCAGCAGGGTGTTGGTGGAGTCCACCGTGGCGAAGTGCTGCAGATGGGCGCTGAAGCGGGTGCCAACGAGAGCGGCGCGGAGATCGTCCTGCAAAGACATGTTGTCGCTATGGTATCGCGGGCGTTGGGTGCGCCACTCACGCCGCGTTGTTGCTGCGTCATGCAGTGGGCACCCACGCGGGTTAGGGGCTACCAGGTACGGCAGCCGCCGGAGGTGGGCATCATAGGTTGGCCGACCTTGCAGCCGAAGGCCTTGCCGAACTCGTCGAAGTTCTGGACGGTGCCCTTGACACGCCATTCGCCGGAGGAGTGAGGATCGGTCTTGGCCAGGACGCGGGCGGACTGCTCGGTCTGGTTCTGGCACCAGATCTGGCCGAAGGCGATGAAGAAGCGCTGGGCCGGGGTGTAGCCGTCGCGCGTGCCGTCAATCTTGAGCGGTTCAGTGCGCTCGTTGGGCGAGGTGGGCGTGTTGAGGGTCTGCATCAGAGCCTGGTAGGCGATGCGGATGCCGCCGTTGTCGGCGGTGTTTTCGCCGAGCGTGAGGTGTCCGTTGAGGTTCTGTCCGGGAGCGACTTCGAAGCCGTCGTACTCTTTGGCGGTGCATTCGGTGCGCTCTTCAAACTTCTTCTTGTCCTCGTCGGTCCACCACTGGCGGACGTTGCCGTGGAGGTCGTACTTGGAGCCCTGATCGTCGAAGCCGTGGGTCATCTCATGGCCGATGACGACGCCGATACCGCCGAAGTTGACGGCTGCGTCGTAGTTGTTGTCGTAGAAGGGCGGCTGGAGGATGCCGGCGGGGAAGTTGATGTTGTTCTGCGGGGGCATGTAGTAGGCGTTGACGGTGGGCGGGGTCATGCCCCACTCGGTGGGGTCGACGGGTTGGCCGTACTTGGCGAGGTTGCGTTTGCGCTCGTAGGCGTTGGCGCGGGTGACGTCGCCAAGCAGGTCGTCACGCTTGACCTCGATGGAGGAGTAGTCCTTCCAGTGGTCAGGGTAGCCGATCTTGTCGGTGATGGCGTCGAGCTTCTTCTTTGCTTCGATCTTGGTCTCGTCGGACATCCAGGGGAGCGTCTTGAGGTCGTCGGCCATGGCGGTTTCGAGGGCCTTGATGAGCTTTTCCATGTTGTCTTTGGCGGAGGGCGGAAAGTTCTGCTTGACCCAGTCCTGGCCGACGGCCTCGCCGAGGGCCTGATCGGTCATACGGGTGCAGCGCTTCCAGCGGGGCTGCTCTTCCTTCTGTCCGTTGAGAGTCTGGTTGAAGAAGTCGAAGTTGGCGTCTGCGAAGGGTTTGGAGAGTAGAGGTGCGGCGTTGTGGACGGCGTGCCAGCGGAGGTAGCTCTTGATGGCGGAGAGGGTTCCGTGGGAGAGCTCGTACTCGACG
Organism: Acidobacteriota bacterium; assembly: GCA_021798655.1. The sequence goes on from JAJZFE010000253.1 coordinate 5,671, forward strand.
GTGGTGACGTATTGCGGGGAGCTGACGTTGAGGGTCGTGGCAGGGAGGTCGATGCCCTTGAGGTAGGCGGCCCAGTTGAAGTCAGGGCTGAGCTGCTCGACCTGGTCGATGGTCATGATGTGGTAACGCTTGGCGGGGTCGCGCATCTCGACGCGGTCCATGGAGCCGCGGGCGAGTTCGGTTTCGATCCACATGGTGTTGGAGGCTTCAAGCAGGGCCTGCGCGGGAGTATCGCCGAGGAGGATGAACATGTGCTGCATGTGGTCCATGTACTGCTGGCGGATGGTCTGGTAACGGGGGCTGGGGTTGAGGTAGTAGTCGCGGTCGGGCAGGGTGAGCCCGCCCTGGCCGGTGCTGGCGATCTGCTGTGAGCTGTCCTTCTGGTCCTGCTGCACGCCTACGAAGAAGAACGCACCGCCGCCGCGACGGTCCTGCTGCGCGTTGAAGGCAGCGAGGTCGTGGATGGACTTGAGGTTAGCGATGGCTTCGAGCTGCGGCTGCAGGGGTTTGGCGCCGAGCTTGTCGACGGTGGCGGTGTCCATGCAGGCGGCGAAGTAGTCGCCGTACTGTTTCTGCAGGGGCGATTT
>JAJZFE010000282.1 GCA_021798655.1 Acidobacteriota bacterium
GGCAGCGCCGCGGTGGCGCTGGTGAGCGAGCACGGCACGTACACGAAGCTGGATGCAGCGGCGAAGAGCGGAGCCGTGCTGTATCTGCACTCGCAGATCAACGTGCCGGCGCAGGTGTATGTGAGCGCCGACGTTGCGGGTGTGGCGACGGCGAAGGCGGTGACGGCGTTCAACCCGGTGTTTGCGGAGCGCGCGCAGGTTCCGTGGAAGCCGTATCGGTGGAAGAGCGACGACGGCACGGAGGTGGAGGGCGTGCTGCTGTATCCGCCAGGAAAGATGGGGGCGAAGCATCTGCGGATGCTGACGCTGATCCACGGCGGGCCAGCGGACGCAGACGGCGATCGCTTCGGCGCGGACTGGTATGACTGGGCTGCGTACGCGGCGGCGCACGGCTGGCTGGTGTTTCGGCCCAACTATCGGGGATCAACGGGCTATGGTGACGCGTTCATGCTGGGCATCTCGCCGCACCTGGTGTCTGTGCCGGGGAGAGACATCCTGACCGGCGTGGACGCGCTGGTGGCGGATGGCATCGCTGACCCGGAGCGGCTGGCGATTGGCGGCTACAGCTACGGTGGTTACATGACGAACTGGCTGATCACGCAGACGACGCGGTTCAAGGCGGCCGTGACGGGCGCGGGCGCGGTGGAGCACGCGGCGAACTGGGGCAACGACGACCTGAGCTTCGACGATGCGTGGTACCTGAGCGGCGCGCCGTGGGAGAAGCCGGAGCTGTATACGAGTGAGGCTGCGCTGTTCCAGCTGAACAAGGTGAAGACGCCGACGCATATTGTGGGCGGCGACGCGGACGATCGCGTGAGCTACTTCGAGGACGTGCTGCTGGAGCGCGGGTTGCAGCGGCTGGGCGTGCCGCATGAGCTGCTGGTGTTTCCGGGCGAGAATCACTCGCTGGAGAACGATCCGTGGCATGGCTACATCAAGGTGCGCGAAGAGATGCGGTGGCTGGAGACGTACGTGCCGAAGGAGTAATCGGCGCGGCGAGTAGGGTAAGCTTTTGCGTATGCCAAGAACGGTTGCAGCGGCGGAGACGGTGGTGCGTGCGGGACGGAAGAAGAGTGCTGCGAGCTACTCTGCGCCTGCACTGGAGAAGGGCCTGGATGTGCTGGAGCTGCTGGCGCGGCAGCCGGCGGGGTTGACCAAGAGCGAGCTGGCGCGCGGACTGCAGCGAACCGTATCGGAGATCTTCCGGATGCTGGTGTGCCTGGAGCAGCGCGGGTACATCGCGCAGCAGTCGGAGGATCGTTACTCGCTGACGCTGAAGCTGTTTCAACTGGTGCAGGAGCATCCGCCGACGGAGCGGCTGCTGGTGGAGTCGCTGCCGGTGATGAATCGCCTGGCACATGCGACGATGCAGTCGTGCCACATGGGCGTGCTGGAGATGGGCAAGGTGAGCATCCTGGCGCAGGTGAATGCGCCGACGCGCGTGGGTTTCTATGTGAAGCTGGGCTCGACGGTGGACATCATGGACGCGTCGAGCGGGTATGTGATTCTGGCGCACCAGGCAGAGGACCAGCTGGAGCGGCTGCTGGAGGCATGGACGCGCGAGACGGCCAGAAAGCTGCCCCGCGATCTGCATGGGCACCTGCGGCGGATTCGCAGGCAGGGCTATGAACGCCGCGCGAGCTACCTGGTGAAGGGCGTGGTGAACATCAGCTTTCCAATCTGCAACCAGCATGGCTGGGCGATCGGCGCACTGACGATTCCGCATATCGAGTACAACGATGCCGCGATGAAGATGGCAGACGTGGTGGAAGAGCTGCGCAAGGCCGCGGCGGAGATCACGCAGCGGCTGGGTGGGCGGGCTGCGGGTACGTTGGGGTAGCGCTGCCGGCCGTTGGACGGGGCGGTGTACCCCCCTCCCCCCCCTCTATTTTTGCTTGATCTCTGGAATCAATGAGTTACGGGGTGCCGTGGCTGCAAGATATTGATTGCAGAGATTTTACGGGCAAAATATTCAAAACATTGGGGTTAGGGGTGGATTGGCTGCAAGCTGCTGATTGCAAGTGGTTTGCGGCTATAATATTCAAACGATTGGGGTTAGCGGTGGGGTGGTTCTCAGTTATGAGTTCTCAGTTCTCAGTTATGAGTTTCCAGTTTCCAGTTTCCGGTTTCGGGTTTTCGGTTCTTCCCCTATTTCTATTGTAGCGAGTTGGGTGGGGGGAATATGTTTTTTGTTTTGAGGGGGTAAGTTGTTTCAGGGGAATGGGTTAGGGGTTTTGGGTGAGGGCTGGGGGGTTGACAGAGGGAGTTTGATTAGTCGGCGGTGCGGGTGTGGTTGCGGAGGGTGCCGAGGCGTTCGATCTCGATGACCATCTCTTCGTTGGGCTGGAGCCAGCGCTGCGGGGTGCGGCCCATGCCGACGCCCGGGGGGGTGCCGGTGCTGATGATGTCGCCGGCTTCGAGGGGGACGATGCTGGAGAGGTACTCGATGAGCTGGGGGATGCGGAAGATGAGGTCGCGGGTGTTGGCGTTCTGCATGACCTCGCCGGCGAGGGTGAGGCGGATGTCGAGGGCGTGGGGGTCGGGGACCTCGTCGGCGGTGACGATGGCGGGGCCGAGGGGGGTGAAGCCGGGGAAGCTCTTGCCGAGTGTCCACTGGGTGGTGGCGAGCTGGACGCCGCGGGCGCTGACGTCGTTGACGATGGTGTAGCCGAAGACGTGCTGCTGCCAGTCGGCGGCGGCGATGCGGTGGCCGGGCTTGCCGATGACGACGGCGAGTTCGGCCTCGTAGTCGGGCTGGGTGGCGTTGGGCGGCAGGGGCACGTCGGCGTCGGGGCCGACGATGGAGGAGGCGAGCTTGAGGAAGACGGTGGGGACCTGCTGCACCTTCATCTTCGACTCGGCGGCGTGCTCGACGTAGTTGAGTCCGATGCCGAAGATGCGCGGGGGATTCTGCAGAGGAGCGAGGAGCTTGACGTCGGCGAGCGGGACGGAGGCGGTCTCCAGCGCGGGATGGTCCGCGCCGCTGCGGATGTGGGCGAGGACGGCGTCGTCGGCGAGGCCGGCGAGGGGGCGGATGTGGTCGCCCTGGAGGAGACCGCTGCGGGTAAGGCCATCGGGCTGCAGGTAGGTGACGAACTTCATGGCTGACTCCAGATCTTTCCGTCGGGGAAGCTGTATTGCGCGAGTGTGGAGGCGAGGACTTCGCCGCTGTAGCCGGGGGCCTGCGGCACGGCGTAGTGTCCGCGATGGATGACGACCGGGGTGACGAAGTGCTCGTGCAGGTGATCGACGTACTCGACGACGCGGTTGTCGAGTGAGCCGGAGATACCAAGATAGTCGAAGAGGGCGAGGTGCTGCACGTACTCGCAGAGGCCGACGCCGCCGGCGTGGGGGCAGACGGGGATGCCGAACTTGGCGGCCATGAGGAGGATGGCGAGGTTCTCGTTGATGCCGGCGACGCGGCAGCTGTCGATCTGGCAGACGTCGATGGCCTGGGCCTGGAAGAGCTGCTTGAACATGACGGCGTTGTGGCAGTGCTCGCCGGTGGCGATGCGGGTGGGTGCGGCGTCGCGGCGGATGCGGGCGTGGCCGAGGATGTCGTCGGGGCTGGTGGGCTCTTCCATCCACCAGGGAGAGACCTCGGCGAGCTGGAGGGTGCGCTCGATGGCCTGCTCGACTCCCCATTTTTGATTGGCATCGACCATCATGCGGTTGTGCGGGCCGATGGCGGCGCGCATGATGCGGGCGCGGCGGAGGTCGTCGGCTGCGTCGCCGCCGACCTTGAGCTTGAAGTGCGTCCAGCCGTCGGCGAGACCTTCTTCGCAGAGGCGGCGGATCTTGTCTTCGCTGTAGCCGAACCAGCCGGCGGAGGTGGTGTAGGCAGGGTAGCCGGTGGCTTCGAGGCGGGCGAGACGGGCCTGTTTGCCGGGCGCGGCGTTGCGGAGGATGGTGAGGGCTTCGTCGCGGGAGAGCGCGTCGGCGATGTAGCGGAAGTCGATGCAGGCGACGATCTGCTCGGGGGACATGTCGGCGAGCAGCCGCCAGACGGGCTTGCCTTCGGATTTGGCGTAGAGGTCCCAGACGGCGTTGAGCAGGGCGGCGCAGGCGAGGTGGATGACGCCTTTTTCGGGGCCGAGCCAGCGGAACTGGGTGTCGCCGGTGAGCTGGAGGTAGAAGGCGTTGAGGTCTGCGGTGATGGAGTCGAGGGTGCGGCCCTGGACGTTGGCGGCGAGGTAGCGGAGCGCGCTGGCGACGAGGTCGGTGCCGCGGCCGAGGGTGAAGGTGAGTCCGTGGCCGGCGAGGCCGCTGTCGGTTTCGAGGATGCAGTAGGCGGCGGAGTAGTCGGGGTCCTTGTTGACGGCGTCGGAGCCGATGCTGTGCAGGGAGGTGGGAAAGCGGAGGTCGATGACGCGAACGTTGGTGATGGTGATGGGCACGAGCATCCTTGCAGAGTGAACCAGGCTGGCTGGAGTATATGAGTTGCGGTCAATTTTCGTCAATGAAAATGGCCTTGCATGGGGAGACGGCGAGGCGTGGAGCGCGAACCGGTTGACAGGGAGGCGTGGGGTGGATAGAACTCGATGCTGTGAGCGGCGGAGCGGGCGGGCTGTCGCGAAGGGAGCGTGGATGTTTCGACTGGACGGCAAGCGGGTGGTGATTACGGGCGCGGTGAGCGGGATCGGGCTGGCGATTGCGGAGTTGTTTGCGGCCAACGGCGCGACGATTGTGGCGGTGGACATGGACGGAGACAAGGCGGCGGCGGTGGCGCAGCGGCTGGGCGGCCGGTCGGTGGGGTACCCGTGCGACGTGTCCGATGAGCGAAGCGTGACGCGGTGCTTTGAGCAGATGGGCGGGCCGGAGGATGGGCTGGTGAACTCGGCGGGGATTGCGCATGTTGGAACGCTGAGCTCGACGACGGCGGCGGACTTTGATCGTCTGTACGCGGTGAATGTGCGCGGGACGTACCTGTGCATGAGGGCGGCGATCGGTTCGATGGTGAAGCAGGGGAGCGGCGTGATCCTGAACATTGCGTCGATTGCGGCGACGGCGGCGCTGGCGGACCGGTTTGCGTACTCGATGACGAAGGGCGCGGTGCTGTCGATGACGCTGTCGGTGGCGAAGGATTACCTGGCGGCGGGCGTGCGGTGCAACTGCGTGTCGCCGGCGCGGGTGCATACGCCGTTTGTGGACGGGTTTGTGGCGAAGAACTATCCGGGCAAAGAGGCGGAGAAGTTTGCCGAGCTGGGCGCGAGCCAGCCGATCGGGCGGATGGGCAGGCCGGAGGAGATCGCCGCGCTGGCGCTGTATCTGTGTTCGGAGGAGGCGGCGTTTGTGACGGGCTGCGATTATCCGATCGATGGCGGGTTCTTCAACCTGCGGTAGAGGTGTGCTGTGGATGCTGTTGCGTTGAGCAGGAAGTTCAACCTGCCGAAGCTGGTGAGCTTTGACGAGCAGAACGGGTTGACGCGCGTGCTGGTGCACTCGGCGGAGGCGACGGCGACGGTGTATGTGCAGGGCGCGCACCTGACGGCGTGGCAGCCGCAGGGTGCAGAGCCGGTGATCTTCCTGAGCAGCAAGTCGGAGTTCGCGCCGGGCAAGCCGATTCGCGGCGGGGTGCCGGTGGTGTTTCCGTGGTTTGCGACGGACAGCAAGCAGGATCGAGTGGACGGGCATCCGGGGCCTTCGCATGGGTTTGCGCGGGTGCAGGAGTGGTCGCTGGATGGGGTGGAGCCGAAGGGCAGTGGCGTGCGGCTGGTGTTCACGCTGGGGCCGACGGCGATGAGCCGCAGCATGGGCTATGCGAACTTCCTGCTGACGCTGGAGTTTGTGATTGGCGCGCAGTTGACGATGTCGATGACGGTGGCGAATACGGGCGCGCAGGAGATGCTGTTCGAAGAGGCGTTCCATACGTACTACAAGGTGGCGGACATTCACGAGGTGATGGTGAGCGGGCTGGAGAAGACCGCGTACATCGACAAGACGGACGGGTTCAAGGTGAAGCCGGCGGCGGAGGCGGCGATACGGTTTACGCAGCGGACGGACCGCGTGTACAACGACACGGCGGCCGCGCTGACGATCGACGATGTGGCGGGGCGGCGGAAGATTCGGGTGGAGAAGACGGGGTCGGAGACGACGATTGTGTGGAACCAGTTTGGCGAGATGCCGGACCTGGGGCCGTGGGACTGGAGCGAGTATGTGGCGGTGGAGACGGCCAACGCCGGGCGGAATGCGGTGACGCTGGGAGCGGGGAAGAGTATGACGATGGTGGCGCGGTCGAGCGTGGAG
>JAJZFE010000179.1 GCA_021798655.1 Acidobacteriota bacterium
AGAGTCGGTGGGCGATGACGAGGACGGTGCGTCCTTCGATGAGGTTGGCGAGTGCGGCCTGGACGGCGGCTTCGGATTCGGTGTCGAGCGAGCTGGTGGCTTCGTCGAGGATGAGGATGGGCGCGTCTTTGAGCAGGGCGCGGGCGATGGCGATGCGCTGGCGCTCGCCGCCGGAGAGGCTGGCGCCGCGTTCGCCGATGACGGTGTCGTAGCCGTTGGGGAGGCGGAGGATGAAGTCGTGCGCGAGCGCGGCGCGGGCGGCGGCTTCGATGCGGGCCATGGGCGCGTCGGGCTGGCCGTAGGCGATGTTGCTGCGCACGGTGTCGTTGAAGAGCACGGTCTCCTGGGTGACCTTGCCGATCTGTTTGCGGAGCGAGGCGAGGGTGAGGTCGCGGATGTCGTGCTCGTCGAGGAGGATGGTGCCGGCGGTGACGTCGTAGAAGCGTGGCAGCAGGTTGACGAGGGTGGATTTGCCGGCGCCGCTGGGGCCGACGAGCGCGAGGACCTCGCCGCGGCGCAGGGTGAGCGAGATGCCGTGGAGGACCTCTTTGGTTTTGCCGTCGCGCTCGTAGCCGAAGCGGACATCGCGGAACTCGATGAGGCCGGCGAAGGACTTGAGGTTGAGCGCGCGGCGGCGTTCGACGACCTCGTCCTGCGCGTCGGTGAACTTGAAGATCTCTTCGCTGGCACCGACGGCCTGCTGGAAGCTGTTGTAGTAGGTCGGCATCTTGCGGACGGGGTCGTAGAGCGCGATGACGGCGATGAGGAAGGTGATGAAGGCGCCGGCGGTGTCGCCGTTGTGGACGATGCGCTGGCGGCCGTAGAAGAGCAGCAGCGCGATGGCGACGGCGCCGAGCGCGTCCATGAGCGGGGAAGAGATGGCCTGCACGGCGACCGAGCGCATGTTGGCGGTGAGCAGGCGGTCGGCGGCGGTGGAGAAGCGTTTCATCTCCCAGCGTTCGGTGCCGAAGGTTTTGACGATGGCGTTGCCGGAGATGGTCTCCTGCACGATGTTCTGAATTTCGGCGAGCTTGTCCTGACCGGTGCGGGTGGTGGAGCGAACGTTGCGGCCGACGCGGCGCGTGGAGCTGACGATGATGGGCACGAAGATGAGCAGCACCCAGGCCATGCTGCCGCCGACGACGATGACCACGCCGATGAGTCCGATGAGCGTGAAGAACTGCTGCAGGAAGTCGCTCATGACGGTGGACATGGCGGTCTGCACGCGTTCGACATCGTTGATGAGTGTGGAGATGAGCGTGCCGGAGGGGTGGCGCTGATAGAAGGCGGTGGAGCGGCGGAGGATGGAGTTGTAGAGGTCGTTGCGGATGTCGGTGACCATGCCGAAGCCGCACTTGTTGGAGAGCAGGGTGCCGATGTAGTCGGCCGGCGCTTTGATGAAGGCGGAGGCGACGAGGGCGAAGGCGACGACGGTCCAGGCGTTGTGGAAGTGGTGCGGGACGAAGGGCTGGAGGTTGAGATGGAAGTGGGTGTGGGGGACGGTGAAGTCGAGCACCTGGTCGGGGGAGGCGGTGGCGCTGAGGACGTTGTCGATGATGAGCTTGATGAGCAGGATGCGAAACGCGGCGAGCGCGCCGACGCCGGCCATGAGGACGACCGAGGCGAGCCAGTAGAGCGTGTAGGGGCGCATGTAGCCGAGCAGGCGGAGGACGCGCTTCATGGGCGTCTCCGGGTGTGGAGGGAGTGTCGCATCAAAGAACAGTGTACGCGGAACAGTGTACGCGTTGACGCAAGCCGAAGGGCAGGTCAGCGGGGCATGTCGCGGTGGGAGGATTTGGCGCGGTAGCCGGCGGCGGCGAGGCGCTTTTTGAGCTCTTCGGCGATCATGACGGAGCGGTGCTGGCCGCCGGTGCAGCCGATGCCGATGGTGAGGTAGCTCTTGCCCTCGTGGATGTAGTGCGGCAGCAGGAAGGTGAGCATGTCCGTGGCTTTGTCGAGGAACTCCTGCGTCTGCGGGAACTGGCGGACGTACTTGGCAACCTTGGGATGCTTGCCGGTGAGCTTGCGGAACTCGGGGATGAAGTGCGGGTTGGGGAGGAAGCGGACGTCGAAGACGAGGTCGGCGTCGGAGGGCACGCCGTTTTTGAAGCCGAAGCTGTTGACGGAGATGGTGAGGTTGCGTTCGGGCTTGCCGTCGGCGCGGCTGAACTGGGCGTTGATGTGGGCGCGGAGTTCGTGGACGTTGAAGCGGGTGGTGTCGAGGAGGATGTCGGCGACGTTGCGGATGGGGTCGAGCCGCCTGCGCTCGTCGCGGATGCTGGCGATGACGGTCTCGCCGGCTTTGGGTCCGCGGCCGAGGGGGTGGGGTCGGCGGGTCTCGGAGAAACGGCGGACGATGGCGTCCTCGTTGGCTTCGAGGAAGACGACGCGGGTGGGCAGGACCTTGCGGACCTCGGAGAGGATCTTGGGGAAGCGGTCGAGGCGGCTGCCTTCGCGGACATCGACGACGAGGGCGGCGCGGGTGATCTCGGCAGGCTGGCTGCCGGAGGTGCGGGCGACGAGGTCGGCGAAGCGGGGGATGAGTTCGAGGGGGAGATTATCGACGGAGTAGAAGCCGAGGTCTTCGAAGGTCTTGAGCGCGGAGGCCTTGCCGGCGCCGGAGAGGCCGGTGAGGATGACGAGTTCGCGGGGAGAGAGTTCGTCCTCCTCGGCGACGGGTTTGACAGACTCTTTGGCAGGCCGGGCTTTGACAGGCGGCGACTTGCGGGGGCGTGCAGCAGGAGACATGCGGAGAGTATAGAGCGGATTTCGATTCGGCGGGGTTGGTGGTTCGAGAAGCAGATCCCTCCGCTACGCTGCTGGATGACAAGAGGGGAGAGACGGGATGACAGGAGGGAAGTGACGGGATGACAAGAGGGAAGTGGCTGGATGACAAGAGGGGAGAGACGGGATGACAGGAGGGGAGTGGCGGGCGGGAGAGGTGATTTGCGCACCTTGATCCCGCCAGCCAGGGAGGGGGAGTTCGGGAGGGGTGGCTACAAGGCAGGCTGCGGGATGGCGCGGGGATGGTCGCGCACGGTGGAGTAGCGCTCCTTGTTGCGGATGGCCTGCTGCTCGACCTTGGCGAGCGCGTCGTGCAGGGCGGTCTCCATGACGGTGGATTCGGCGGTGGCAACGTGAACGTCGCCGCGGCACTGGACGGAGACTTCAGCGATCCTGCGGTACTTGTCCTCGGTGAGGATGATGTGCGCGTTGGTGCAGCGGTTGGTGACACGCGCGATGGCGGCGAGCGCTTCTTCCGCCTGCGTACGAAGTTTTGCAGTGACAACAGTATGACGTCCGGTGAACTCAATGTTCATGTGCTGCTCCTTGTTTTGACGTTGTGTTTGACGGTTGTTTGCTTCACGTTCGTTGTGGTTCTCGTCCACCTCCCTACAGGCTTAGACGTGGAAGAGAAGAGGGGGTTGCTGCGTGCAATCGAAGCGCCAATCCGAAGGTTTCTCCGCTACGCTGCGGAATGACAAAACCGTTAGCGGAAGAGGCGCTATCGCTGGCGACGCTGGTGGGTGCTGGGGATGTGCATGTCTTCGCGGTATTTGGCAACGGTGCGCCGGTTGACCTGGATGCCCTGTCGCTGGAGCTCTGCGGCGAGGCGATCGTCGGTAAGGGGCTTGCGCGGGTCCTCCTCTTCGATCAGCTTCTTCACCTTCCGCTTGAGGAGCGGGAGGGGAAGATCTCCGCCTTCGGGACCGTTGACTCCCTCGGAGAAGAAGAATCGTAACTCATAAACGCCCTGTGCGGTGTGTACATATTTATTGGCGACGGCGCGGCTGACGGTGGAGGCGTGTACGCCGATCTCTTCGGCGACCTCCTTGATCATCATGGGGTGGAGGGCTTCGACGCCGCGGTCGAGGAAGTCGGCCTGGCGGCGGATGATGACCTCGCAGGTGCGGACGATGGTGTTTTTGCGCTGCTCGATGTTGCGCAGGAGCTGGATGGCGGACTTGTAGCGCTCCTTGACGTAGTCGCGGACCTCGCGGTCGGCGGAGCGGTCGCGCAACATGCGGCGGTAGACGGCGCTGAGACGAAGCGAGGGGAGGTCTTCCTCGTTCATGACGACGACATACTGGTCGTCGCGCTTGACGAAGGCGACGTCGGGCTCGATGAGGCGGGTGGCGGCGAGGTTGTAGCGCTGGCCGGGGCGTGGGTCGAGGCGGCGGATGATGCCGATGGCGGCGTTGACCTCGTCGGGCGAACGGCGCAGGAGGCGGACGAGTTCGCGGAGGTCTTTGCGCTGGAGGAGCGGGAGGTGGGACTCGACGATGAGGGCGGCGGTGTCGAGGAGAGCGGAGGGCTCGGCCGAGAGCGCCACCGCGGCGGCGTGGTTGCCGGAGCTGCGCATGGGGCTGCGCTGCCAGTCGCTGCGCTGGGCGTTGAGCTGGCGGAGGAGGCAGTCGCGGAGGTCGCGCGCGCCGACGCCGATGGGGTCCAGCTGCGCGACGACCTCGGTGGCCCTGGCGATGAGCTGGGCGAGCGATTCGGGGGAGAGCTGGGGCAGGGGCTGCTCGGCGATGAGGGCCTCGCCGAGCTCTTCGTCAGTGGCTGTGAGGTAGCCATCTTCGTTGAGGTTGCCGATGATGATCTCGGCGGCGAAGCGGAGCTGTGGCGGGAGGGAGAGCGCGCCGAGCTGCCAGAGGAGATGGTCGGAGAGGTTGCTGGAGGCGGCGAGGAAGTGCTCGAAGGAGGGCTTGTCGGCGTCTTCGATGGTGGAGTTGGTGCGATAGCCGGGGTCGAGGAACTCCTGGAAGTAGGAGCCGAAGTCGATCTCGTCGAAGGGGTTGGTTTCGGCGGCGGCGGCGGAGTCCTCGGCGCTGCGTTCGGACTCGGCTTCGCGGGTGGAGAGCTCTTCGAGGGTCTCGGAGGAGTCGTCGATCTCTTCGAGGACGGGGTTTTCGATGAGCTCGCCGTTGAGCATCTCTTTGAGTTCGAGTTTGTTGAGGGCGAGCACACTGACCATCTGCACCAGGCCCGGGGTGAGCACCTGGCGCTGGCCGAGTTTTACGGTCAGGCGTGGCTGAAGCAGATGGAACCTCACGACGATGGTGTTCAGACGAGGATCGCTGAGCACGTATGGTGCCAGTCTACTCCGGTGGTGTGGGAAAACGGGAGTCGGCGGAGCTACTGAGGTTCCTCGGCGGGGCCGTTTTGGGCAGCGTGTGGCGGGTTCATTCTGGGCATGGCGGAGGACTTGCCGAAGGAGAAGTTTTCGCCGAGGTAGATGCGTTTGACGTCGGGGTCGAGGCCGAGCTGGCCGGGGGTGCCGGTGCGGAAGATGCTGCCCTCGTTGACGATGTAGGCGCGATCGGTGACGGAGAGGGTCTCGCGGACGTTGTGGTCGGTGATGAGGACGCCGATGCCGGCGGTCTTGAGGTCGAAGATGATCTGCTGGAGCTCGAGGACGGCGATGGGGTCGATGCCGGAGAAGGGCTCGTCGAGGAGGATGAAGGCGGGGTCGATGGCGAGGCAGCGGGCGATCTCGACGCGGCGGCGCTCGCCACCGGAGAGGGCGTAGCCGCTGGTCTTGCGGACGTGGCCGAGGTTGAGCTGGGCGAGGAGGTTTTCGGTGCGCTTGCGACGCTGCTCCCAGGTGATCTGCTGGGTTTCGAGGACGGCGAGGATGTTGTCTTCGACGGAGAGGCGGCGGAAGACGGAGGGCTCCTGCGGGAGGTAGCTGATGCCGTGCTCGCGGGCGCGGAGATACATGGGGGTGTGGGTGATGTCGACGCCGTCGGCGAGGACGCGCCCGCCATCGGGACGGACGAGGCCGACGATCATGTAGAAGCTGGTGGTCTTGCCGGCGCCGTTGGGACCGAGGAGCCCGACGACCTCGCCTTGCGTGATGGTGACGCTGACGTCGCGGACGACCTGGCGGCCGGCGTAGGACTTGGCAATGCCTTCGGTGGCGAGGGTCCTCATGGTGTGGCTAGTGCCTCTCTGCCTTGGCGGGCTGGATGTAGGTTTCGGTGTGCACGCGGACGGGCCGGGCGGCCTGCGGCTGGCCGGATACGACGATGGTACTACCGGAGTCGGCGAAGAGGAGCGAGGTGCCGGTGATGCTGTCGTGCTGGGCGTCGACGATGTGGGGAGGCTGGGTGGGAGTGCCGGTGAGGAGCGATTCGCCGGTGGCGGCGGTGTAGACGAGCTGCTCGCCGGTGCCGTGACGGCCGGGCTGGTCGATGCGGACGTCTCCGCTGAGGACGACGCGATCGATCGAGCC
>JAJZFE010000033.1 GCA_021798655.1 Acidobacteriota bacterium
CATCCCTGGCAGATCGAGCCAGGTGGCTGGGAGTTTGACGCTGCCCCACCGCGGCAGTCCATCGACCTCGACATCACCGCTGTGGAAGACATCACACCCGACATCTCCACCATGCGCCCCATCACCGGAGGAGTCCGCATCACGCTGACCGGCGACGCGCTGCCCCTCCACTGCGGTCAGCAGATCGAGATCCCGCTGCGAATGCGCCCGCCCGAAACCTACCGCGATCCCGGCGCATTCAACTACGCCGACCAGCTCCTCGCAGAAGGCATCGACCTCACCGCAAGCGCGAAGTCCTCGCGCCTCACCTCACTCGCTGACGCTCCGCCATCATTCCACTGCCGCCTCTACGCCGCGCAGACATGGGCCGCAGACCGCCTCAGCGCGTTCATCGCCTCGCGCGCCAACGAGACGTTGCCTGCGTCGCTGCGACTCAGCGCCGAAGATGCCGTAATGCTCAGCGCCATGCTCCTTGGCGACCGCACGCTGCTCTCCGCACAACTGCGCGACGCCTTCCAGCGCACCGGCACCTTCCACCTCTTTGTCGTCTCCGGTCTGCACATCGCTCTGCTCGCCGGCGGCCTCTTCTGGCTGCTCCGTCGCGTGAGACTGCCCGAAGGCGCTGCGGTCCTTGTCACCATCGCAATCACCTGCGCCTACACTCTGCTCACCGGCTTCGGTGTCCCGGCACAGCGCGCTCTGTTGATGACCTCGCTCTACCTGCTTGCACGCTGGTTCGATCGCCGCTCCCACGCGCTCAACGCCCTTGGCGTGGCCGCCCTCCTCGTCCTCGCTCTCGACCCGCGCGCGCTCTACACCGCCAGCTTCCAGATGACCTTCCTCGTCATCGCTGCCATCGGCGGCCTGGCCACTCCGCTGTTGCAACGCACGCTCCTGCCCTACTCGCGCACGCTCAAGCGCCTTGACCTCCTCCAGCTCGACGCCTTCCTGCCTCCGCACCTCGCGCAGTTCCGCGTCGGTGTGCGTATGGCCTGCTCGCTCTGCGGCAGTTTCTTCGGCAGGCACCTCAGCAGCATCCCTGCATGGCTCCTTCGCCTCGCGCTTTACCTCGCCGAAGCCACCGTCATCGGCATCGCCGCAGAAATTTGCCTCGTCCTCCCGATGGCGCTCTACTTCCACCGTGCCACGCTGCTCGCGCTGCCGCTCAACCTGCTCAACATCCCGCTGCTCGCCGTGCTGCTCTGCGTGGCGGTCGCTCTCTTCTGCACCGCACTCGTCAGTCCGTGGCTCGCGATGCTCCCCGCCGCGCTCACCGCCGCCGTGCTACACCTGATGCGCTCCACCATCGTGCACCTGCAGTACACGCCGCTCGCCAACCTCCGCATGGCCACGCCTGCACCGTTCGCCATCGTCGCCGCCTGCCTGCTGCTCGCGGCCGGCTGCATCCTCGCTCACGAACGACGCCGCACACTCATCACCACCGCCATCGCCTGCGCGCTGCTCATCCCCGTCGTCATCGCCTACCCCGCAGCACCCGCGCTACATCCCGGCCTGCTGGAGCTCACCGCCATCGACGTCGGCCAGGGCGACTCGCTGCTCGCCGTCTCGCCCACCGGCAGCACCATGCTCATCGACGCCGGCGGCCCCACCGGCCGCGCCTCCAACGCTCCCGCTACCTGGGACATCGGCGAACAGATCGTCGCACCCTACCTCTGGTCGCGCCACATCCGCCGCCTCGACGTCGTCGTCCTCACCCACGCGCACTCCGACCACATGGGCGGGATGCCCGCCATCCTGCGCGACATGCACCCCCGCGAACTCTGGCTCAGCATCGACCCTGCGGACTCGCCCGGCTTCCGCGCCCTCCTCGCCGAAGCCGCCGACCTGCACATCGTCGTCCGTCATCTCCACGCCGGCGACGCGCTCCCTTGGGCCGGCACGCGCATCACCGTCTCTGCCCCCGAGCCCGCCTACGCCAACTCCGGCGCTCCCGCCAACGACGACTCGCTCGTCCTCCGCATCGACTTCGCCCGCTCCAGCATCCTCCTCGAAGGCGACGCCGAGGCCTCCAGCGAGGACACCATGCTCAACCACGGCCGTCTCGCTCCTGTCACTCTCCTCAAGGTCGGTCACCACGGCAGCAAGACCTCCACCAACCCCGAGTTCCTCACCGCCGTCACTCCGCAGGACGCCGTCATCAGCGTCGGTCGCCGCAACACCTTCGGCCATCCCCGCGACGAAGTGCTCGCCCGCCTCGAAGCCGCCCACGTCCGCACCTACCGCACCGACCGCCACGGCGCCGAGACCTTCCTGCTCACCCCCGCCGGCCGCATCACAACATTTTCCGCAGACCCGCAGGACTAGAGCATCTTCCCCGCAGGTGTAGTCCAGCGGATTGAGATTCATGGGCGTTTTCCCCAATGAAAACGCCACTGCACAATCGTGATGGGATACCCATCAGCGGGGACAATGCTCTAAGATCCATGCAGGACGCTCTCCAACGCCGCACTCACCCCCAAGGAGCCGCATGGAAAAGCCCACACCGCAACCGCTCCCCGACGCCCCCATCGCGACTACCCCAACACCAACATCCCCCGCCGAGCTCGATGAGGCGCGTCTCATCCGCCGCCTCCAGATGATGATGAACCTGGTCATGCAGACCATCGCGCAGGACACCTCACTCAGCATCGACGAGGCGTCGCAGATGATCGCCGACAGCCGTACCGCGGCACTGGCCATGTTCCCCGGCAAGGAACTCGCCTACGACCTCATCTGGCGACCCCGCTTCCAACGCCTCATGCGCGACCGCTTCCGCCTGATGTAGTCCGCCAACACAAAGGCCGCCCATTCAGGCGGCCTCTGCGTTGGTTGGATGAAGCGTTGGTTAGAAGTTCAGCCGCGCCGAGAACTGCGCCGAGCGGCGCGTGTTCGCCTGCGTACCCGATACTTGCCCGAAGCTGCCGTTGCCGAACACCGCGCTCGCCACCGTAAACTGCGTATGGTTGGTCACGTTGTACATCTCAGCGCGGAAATCAAAGCTCGAGAAGCTCGTGATGTGCAGCGGGAACGTCCGCACCAGCGCGATGTCTTCCTGATAGTTACCGGGGCCGTAGATGTTGTAGGGAGCCGTACGAGCCGAGTTGCCAAACGTGTAATCGGGAGCCTTTGCAAATGCGTTTTTGTCGATGTACACATTCGTCGCCGAGTTATACGTCGTGCGTGTGACGCCCTGGCCCCACTTGCCGTTGATGCGGGCAGGACCGGTGAACGCCGAGTTATAGTTCGGCATGCAGGTGCTCTCCGCTGGGTTCACGTTGCAACCCGAACCCGTCGCCGTGATTGCCAGCGGCGAGCCCGAGTATGCCTGGAAGGTCTGCGAGAACTTGAACCCGCCCAGAATCGCGCGCTCCACCGCATACTTGTTCGCAATCGTGCGACCGAACGGCATCTGCCACACACCCGTAATCACCACATGCTGCGGCTGATTCGTCTCCGACACTGTGCGCTCGATCGCGTCAGCCGCATACGCGCTGCCCGTGTTCGAGTAAGCCGCAGGAATTGCATAGCCCGTGCGGAACGTGCCACCGTCATCAATCGAACGTGACCAGGTGTAGTTCGCCATGAATGTAATCCCGTGCGTAGGACGCATGTTCAGCGTTGCCTGCAGCGCGTGGTAGTTCTCATTGCCCACATAGCCAAACGCATCGCTCACGTTCTGGAACGGATACGGCTTCAGCAGCGCGGCCAGGCTCTGGCTCGTGCTGAACACGTTCAACGCTGCCGCCGGACACACACCCGTGTTCGCTGCACAGAAGCTCCGCAACGCTGTGCCCGTAAGGCTCAGGTTCGAACCCAGGGACAGGTACTGCGGATCAAGCTGATTGGCCTGCAGGCCACGCGCAGAACCAGTTGTTGGCAGGAAGTGACCCTGCGAGCCCACGTAGGTGATCGTCGAACTGATCGTCGAGGTCCACTGGTGCTGGAAGCCCAGCGTGTAGTTGATGTACTGCGGTGCGCGGCCACCCAGGTACGGATCGTAATATCCCGACCCTGACTGTGGGCTGCCCGTGTAGCTTGCCGTGCCGCAACCCGGTGTCGCATAGCTGCTCACGTTTGTATAGCCCGTGCCGTACGCCGGCCCCGAGGCTGTTCCGCAAGCCGCAGCATACGCCGGCAACGCGCCATTGGCGCCTGTGAACGGTGCACTGCTCAGCAACTGACCCGTCGCTGAAAATGCCGGCGCAGCCGAGAAGCCCAGCGTGCTCAGACTCGTTGCACCGCCGCCTACCGCGTTGCCATGCGCATACATCACACCATAGCTCGCGTGGATCACCGTCTTCGGATCCACCTGGTACGCCAGACCCAGCCGCGGCCCGAAGTTCTTGAAGTAGTTTTTGACCGGTGTAGAACAGTTGCACGTTCCCGGGCCGCTGCCTGCATACTGCAACGCACCGTTCAGCCCCGTCACCGGGTTTGCCAGCGTCGGGTCGAAGAACGCCTGTGCGTTATGCACCTCCGTCAGCGTCGGGTAGTAGTCCCAGCGGAGACCCAGATCCAGCGTCAACTTCTCGTTCACCTTCCAGTTATCTTGCACGTACGGCGAGATCGGACGGAACCGCGTACCGAACTCCGTCTGCACATACTGCGTGAAGCTCGCCTTGTCGATCTGTCCAACCAGGAAGCTGGCGTACGCCGCACCCGTGCCTGGCGTCGCCGTATACTTCGGCGCAGCATTGCTCGAAGCCGTCAGCTCCGCCGTCTCATTCACCGAATTGGCCAGCGTCAGCGGGGTGCTGCCGCCTTGCGCATTCACCACGTTGTACAGCATCCACGCAAGGTTCAAACCCGCCGTCAGCGTATGGTTACCCTTCACCCACTGCAGGTTGTCCACCAGTGTGTAGTTCGCCGCCAGGGTCACGTTAGGACCGGCACCGGCCCAGCCTGTCGGAGCATTTGTTCCGCTGAAGGTTACAAACGGAAACGCCTGCGACGCCCCGCCTGTCGGCAGCC
Organism: Acidobacteriota bacterium; assembly: GCA_021798655.1. Next base: position 4,972 of record JAJZFE010000033.1, read on the forward strand.
CACTGATGCCCTGCGCCGTTGCCGCATAGGCCGGGCTCAGGTCAGCATCGATGGTCGGCCCGTTGTAGCGCGCATACCCATACTTGAACTGGTTCACCAGATGCGGCGTAAACGTGTGCGCCTCTTCAATGATGCCCACTGCAGTCTTCGGCGCATAGGCCTGGCCGAAGTTGTATGGCACAGGTCCCACGTTACGACCGCTCGTCGTCTGACCCACGGGCACTGAACTGGCCTGACGACCAATCGCGGCCAGCAGCGTCAACGTGTCCTTCGGCGTCATCGCATAGTCAATCCGCTCCGTCGTCGACCAGTTCGTCAAGCCCGTGCTGTTCGCGGCTTCGTAGTTGTTCTGCAGCGCCGTGCTGATCCCCGATGTCGGCAGATAGCTCTGCATCTTCTGCGCAACCGACGAGAACTCCGAGGTCGGGATCACGTCTACGCCTGCTGCACCGTTTGGTCCCAGAATCGGATTGCCCGCTGCGCCGGTCCCTGCGCCCGCAACATAACCGTAACGATAACGGCAGGGTCCGTTCGTGCTATTGGCCGTGCAGGCCGCCTGCGTCGAAGGATCGTAAATACCGCCCGCGATCACGCCCTGGAAGTTACCTGCCTGCTGTGCCGCCGTCGGAAACGTGATCGTCGTCGGGCTCTGGCTGGAGTAACGGAACCCGTCATAGTTGCCAAAGAAGAACAGCTTGTCCTTCAGACTGCCAAACGGCACTAGTGGCCCATTCAGGCTGATACCGTACTCATTGGAATGCTCAATCGGCTTGGTCGGAGCGCCCGTAATCGGGTTGGTGATGTTTGGGCCAAAAAATCCCCATGTGTCGAGCGCCGTGTTGCGGAAGAACTCATAGGCCGTGCCATGAAACTGTGTGCCGCCCGCCTTGATCGTGTAGTTCTGCAGGCCCTGACCCTCATAGATCGCCGAGTAGCCATCCGTCTGCAGCTGGAACTGGTCCACCGCATCCACCGAGATGGCCGTCCACACGTACCGCGGATCGCCTTCCCCACCAGCACGCACAAACGGCAGACCATCGATGTACACATCCGATACCGCACCCTTGTTGCCCGAACCGTTCACAATACCGGTGTTCGTCGTCGGATTGCCGTTCGTGTTGTTGCCCTGCACGCCCGGCATCAGGAACGCGAAGTCCGTCGCGCGGCGTTGATCGGGGCTGCCATACGCACCCATCTCGATCGGCAGCGCGGAGTACATATCGTTCTCCATCGTCGCGCCAAGCGTTGCG
>JAJZFE010000286.1 GCA_021798655.1 Acidobacteriota bacterium
GACTGCGGCCGACGGGAAGACGAAGACGTTCCCGGTGACGGTGCGCATTGATACGCCGCAGGAGATTCTCTACTACCAGCACGGAGGAATTTTGCAGTACGTGCTGCGGCAGTTGGCAGGGAAGGCGTAAGGCAGGAAATAGAAAACAGGAGCGAGCAGCGAGTCCGAGGTCGGACTCGCTGTTTTGCGTGAGACGTGGCGTAGCATGGAGGGGTGATGGAGATGGAGAGTTCAAAGCGGACGATGTATTTGCCGGAGATTCTGGCGCATACGCGCGTGGTGGTGGCCGAGCGTAAGGCGGCGGCGGATGTGCGGGCGCTGGAGCAGGCTGCAGCGGCGCATACGCCGCGGGGATTTGCGCGCGCGCTGCGGACCTATGCGGAACATGCGCCGGCGGTGATTGCGGAGTTGAAGAAGGCTTCGCCGTCGAAGGGTGTGATCCGCGATGAGTTCGATGCGGCGGGGCTGGCTGCGGAGTTGGAGGCGGGGGGAGCGGCGGCGCTGTCGGTGTTGACCGATGAGAAGTTTTTTCAGGGGTCGCTGGAGAACCTGCGGCTGGCTTCGGCAGCGGTCAGGATTCCGTGCCTGAGAAAAGATTTTATGGTGGATGAGTTCCAGGTGCTGGAGGCGCGGGCGAACTGCGCGGATGCGATTCTGCTGATCGTAGCGGCGCTGACGGATGCGGAGTTGAAGAGGCTGCGGGAGAGTGCGCGGGCGCAGGGACTGGATGTGTTGTGCGAGGTGCATGACGCGGCGGAGTTGGACCGCGCGCTGGCGCTGGAGTGCGAGTGCGTGGGCGTGAATAGCCGCGATCTGCGCACGTTTGAGGTGTCGCTGGAGCGAGCGTGCGAGTTGGCGGAGAGGTTGCCGAAGGGTGCGGTGCGGGTGGCCGAGAGCGGGATCTATACGCAGGCGGATATGCTGCGGCTGCGGGAGGCAGGGTTTGATGCGTTTCTGATTGGCGAGTCGCTGATGCGGGAGTCGCGACCGGGTGGGGCGCTGGCGCACCTGCTGCGCAGGGAGGAGAGCTAGCGGGGATGTTCATCAAGATCTGCGCGAATACGAATCTGGAAGATGCTCGCCTGGCGGTGGAGTTGGGCGTGGATGCTGTGGGGTTCGTGTTCGCGCCGAGCAAGCGGCGGGTGCTGTCCGAGCAGGTGGAAGAGATTGTGCGGGAGCTTCCGGTGGGCGTGGAGACGGTGGGGGTTTTTGCTACCGATGATCCGTATGAGATGGCGCGCTGTGTGAAGCTTGCGGGGCTGACGGCTGCGCAGATTCATGGGGCGTTCGACGCGGAGCGGGTGCACGCGCTGGCGGCGGAGTTTGGCGGTGACCTGAAGATCATTCAGACGGTGGCGTATACGGTGGACGCGCTGGATGCGGAGGGACGCGAGGCTGCGGATGACCGGTTCGAGTGGACACTGGCGGCGGTGTTCAAGGATCCGGCGGTGTGGGCGGTGCTGATTGATGCAGCGAAGGCTGGGGCGTCGGGGGGGATGGGCGTGGCGATGGACTGGGCGCATGTTGCGGAGATTGTGCGGCGGGTGATGAGAGCGAGGGGGGGTGCACGGGGGCCAGGGCCACGTGTGATTCTGGCGGGTGGATTGAGTGCGGAGAATGTTGCAGAGGCGATAGCTGCGCTCGATCCGTGGGGCGTGGATGTGGCGAGTGGGGTGGAGGCGTCGCCGGGGAAGAAGGACCCGGGGCGGCTGCGCGCGTTTGTGGAAGCTGCACGTACGGCGGGAGAGGCGATGAGGCGCTAGTTGCAGAGTGGCCGCAGCCGGTGTAAAGTGAACGCATGCAGTTTTTCTTCAGCCCGCGATTTACCCCGTCGTTCCGCTACTGGCCTATCGTAGCGGCATCGGTGGAGTAGCATCGTACGGAGTTGAAGCGTAACACCGGCGATTTCTAGATTCCCCGAGCCGCGACCTTACAGGTTGCGGCTTTCGTGTTTTGTGGCAGCTTTTGGCGTTGATGAGGACGGAATGGTTATGGGTACTACTGCAACGATGGTTCGACCGGCGGGCGTGGCGACGAATAGTGCGCCGGGAAGGTTTGGCGCGTATGGCGGACGGTATGTTCCGGAGACGCTGATGGCGGCGCTGCTGGAGTTGGACGCGGCGTACGCGGAGGCGCAGGCCGATCCGGCGTTCCATGCGGAGTTGGATGGGTTGCTGAAGGATTACTGTGGGCGGCCAACGCCGCTGTACTTTGCGAAGCGGCTGACGGAGACGCTGGGGGGCGCGAAGATTTATTTGAAGCGCGAAGACCTGCTGCACACGGGCGCGCACAAGATTAACAATGCGCTGGGACAGGTGATGCTGGCTCGGCGGATGGGGAAGAAACGGATTATTGCGGAGACCGGCGCGGGGCAGCATGGGGTGGCGACGGCGACGGTGTGCGCGCTGTTCGGGCTGGAGTGCGTGGTCTACATGGGCGAGGAGGACATGCGGCGGCAGGAGTTGAATGTGTTCCGGATGCGGCTGCTGGGCGCGGAGGTGCGGGGCGTGGGGTCGGGGTCGGCGACGCTGAAGGACGCGATCAACGAGGCGATGCGTGACTGGGTAACGAATGTTCGGACGACGTTTTATATTCTCGGGAGCGCGCTGGGTTCGCATCCGTATCCGACGATGGTGCGCGATTTTCAGCGCGTGATTTCGAAGGAGATGAAGCGGCAGATTCTGGAGCATGAGGGCCGGATGCCGGATGCTGTGATCGCCTGTGTAGGCGGGGGATCGAATGCGATTGGAGCGTTCTATGAATTTATTCCGGAGCAGAACGTGGCGCTGATTGGGGTGGAGGCTGGCGGGCGCGGGATGGCGCTGGGTGAGCATGCGGCGCGATTTGCACCCAATGGCGGCGGGGTTCCGGGGGTGCTACAGGGAACGTACAGCTATGTGCTGCAGGATGCGGCGGGACAGATTGCGGCGACGCACTCGGTGAGCGCGGGGCTGGATTATGCGAGTGTGGGACCGGAACATGCGATGCTGCATGACTCGGGCCGCGCGACGTATACGAGCGCGACTGACGATGAGGCGCTGGAGGGGGTGAAGGTGTTGTCGCGGACGGAGGGAATTATTCCGGCGCTGGAGAGCGCGCATGCGATTGCCGAGGTGATGAAGCTGGCTCCGAAGATGGGGAAGGACAAGATTGTGATCGTGAATGTGAGCGGGCGAGGGGATAAGGATATTGGAATTTTGACGCGCGAGATGGACTTGAGTGGCGATGGAGCGCGAAAGGTGAGTGGGCTGTAATGGCGATTCACTTTCATAAAAAACCGGGGTTGGTGATTTACTTTACGGCTGGTGACCCGGATCTGGCGACGACGCGCGAGATGGCGCTGGCGGCGATCGACAATGGCGCGGATGTGATTGAGCTGGGCGTGCCGTTCAGTGATCCGCTGGCGGACGGGCCGGTGATTCAGCGGGCCAGTGAGCGGGCGGTGGCGAAGGGCACGCGGCTGATCGATGTGCTGGGGATCTGCAAGGAGATTCGCGCGGCACGGGCCGAGGCCGGAATTATTTTGTTCAGCTATCTGAATCCGGTGCTGCAGATGGGTTTGGAGAAGTTTGCGAAGGCCGCAAAGGACGCGGGCGCGGATGGCGTGCTGCTGACGGACATGATCGTTGAAGAAGCCGGTGAGTATCTGAAGGTGATGCACGCGACCGGGCTGGTGCCGGTGTTTCTGGCTGCGCCGACGTCGCCGGATGAGCGGCTGAAGGCGATAGCGGAGAACTCGCTGGGGTTCGTGTATGCGATCTCGCGGGTGGGGATTACGGGGACGCAGACGGAGTTGGCGAGCGATGCGAAGGGGCTCGTGGAGAGGTTGCGGAAGTTTACGACGCTGCCGATTGCGCTGGGGTTTGGGGTGTCAACGCCGGAGCATGTGCGGGCCGTGGGAGAGTTTGCGGATGCGGCGGTGGTGGGCAGCGCGATCGTTGGATTGATTGAGAAGACAGCAGCGGCGGAGGCTCCGAAGGCCGTGGGAGAGTTTGTCCGCAGGCTGAGCGGCGGAACGGAAAATGCATGATCGGGCCAGTAAACAAAACACGTATCATTACATCGGGCTGCTTTCAGCCCGAAGATTGGGGCGTGGCAGAGTGCGGCCCGCGTCCTACCCCAGCCTGGATGCAACTTCCGGGAACAACTTTCAGGTCAACTTTGCGAGCGATGCGGGCTCGCGACATGAGGCAGCATGGACATTTCTGATTGGCGTAACAAGATTGATGAGTTGGACGAGCAGATTGTGCAGTTGCTCAGCCAGCGTGCGGCCGCTGCTGTCGAGATTGGGTTGCTGAAGGCTAAGAGCAGCGCGCCGATCTATGAGCCACAACGCGAGCAGGCGGTGTTTGAGCACGTGCAGAAGATTAACCCGGGACCGCTCTCGGGAGCGCAGGTGCAGGACGTGTATGAGCGGTTGATGGATGTGATGCGGACGTTGCAGCGTCCTCACCAGGGATGAAGGATTTGCCGTTGCGTGGTGTCGCCTGATCGGCGGCGTCGCCAGGCGGCAGGAATTTGACGCAGGACAAAATTCAAGCAGGATTTATAGAGGAATACCGTGATGATCGTCGCTATGCAGGACCACGCCACCGATGAACAGATTCAGAATGTGATTGAGCGAATGGTGGAACTCGGCTTCAATGTGCACCGCACAACGGGTGAGGTGCAAACCATTCTTGCTGGCGTGGGAACGCCGGCACACTTCGAGGTCACGGAGTTTCAGGTGCTCTCGGGTGTTCACCAGGCGTATCGAATCTCGTCGCCGTACAAGCTGGCGGGGCGTGGATTCCGGCCGGAGGGCACGCGGATTACGTTCCCGAACGGCGTGGTGGTGGGCGGCGATGAGGTCGTCATCATGGCCGGGCCGTGCTCGGTGGAGAGCCGTGAGCAAATTCGCCTGAGTGCGCAGCAGGTGGCTACGGCGGGTGCGCAGTTCCTGCGCGGGGGAGCGTTCAAGCCGCGTAGTTCGCCGTACAGCTTTCAGGGTATGGGCGTGGAAGGCCTGCAGATCATGCGCGAGGCTGCCGATGAGTTTGGGCTGCTGGTGATCACCGAGGTGATGGAGATCTCGCAGATCGAGCTGATGCTGCCGTACATTGATTGCTTCCAGGTGGGAGCGCGCAACATGCAGAACTTCAACCTGCTGCGGGAGCTTGGCCACGTGCGCAAGCCGGTGCTGCTGAAGCGCGGCATTGCGGCGACGATCGAAGAGGTGCTGCTGAGCGCCGAATATATTTTGTCGGGCGGCAATTATGACCTGATGTTGTGCGAGCGCGGCATTCGCACGTTTGAGACGTATACGCGGAACACGTACGACGTCTCCGCGATTCCGGTGCTGAAGAAGCTGACGCATCTGCCGGTGCTGGGCGATCCGTCGCATGGTGTGGGCAAGCGCGACCTGGTGCCGCCGATGGCGCTGGCTTCGGTGGCTGCAGGCGCGGATGGATTGTTGATGGAGATGCATCCGAATCCGGATAAGGCACTGTCGGATGGAGCGCAGTCGCTGCAACCGGAGCAGTTGGTGAAGCTGGTGGAGAAGCTGCGCCGGCTTGCGCCGATCGTTGATCGTACGATTGCTCCGGCGGTGTCTCAGATCCATGCTTAAGAATCAGGAGGACCGGGCTTTGCATCGGATTGTCGTCAAACTCGGAACGAATGTCATTATGCGGCCGGATGGCAAGGTGGCGCTGGGGCTGCTTTGCGGACTCGTGGAGCAGGTTGCGGAGCTGCGTGCGCAGGGCATCGAGGTGCTGGTGGTGTCGTCGGGCGCGGTGGGCCTGGGGATGGAGCGCCTGGGGCTGATGGAGCGGCCGACGGTGGTGGCGCAGATCCAGGCGTGTGCGGCCATCGGGCAATCGCGGCTGATGTCGCTGTATGACGATGCGTTCGACCGGCTGGGGTGCCCGATTGCGCAGGTGCTGCTGACGGAGGACGACTTCCGCGATGCGACGCGCCATACGAACCTGCGCGCGGCACTGGATGCGCTGTTGACGATGGGCGTGATCCCGATTGTGAATGAGAACGATACGGTGTCGACGGTGGAGTTGGACCGGCCGACGGAGTCGCGGCAGAGAGAGAGAATCTTTGGCGACAACGATAAGCTGTCGGCGCTGCTGCTGAAGCATATCGGGGCGGACGTGCTGATCCTGCTGTCGGACGTGGACGGGCTGTATGATCGCAGTCCGACGGAGCCGGGCGCGGCGGTGCTCAAGAAG
>JAJZFE010000003.1 GCA_021798655.1 Acidobacteriota bacterium
AAGGCGCGCCACTTCGCGGCGAGCGGCTCCATGCGGATGGTGTTCTCGGTGAAGTCGCCCTGTTGGATGCGGTTGCGATCGACGATGACGATGAGGTTGTCGAGCGCGTAGTGTTGCGCGGACATGGCAGCCTCCCAGTTGGAGCCCTCCTGCAGTTCGCCGTCGCCAGTGAGCACGAAGGTGCGCCACGACTGCGCGGAGATCTTCGCGGCCAGCGCACAGCCGACCGCGATGGGCAGGCCGTGGCCAAGTGGGCCGGTGTTGGCTTCGACACCGGGGAGCTTGTTGCGGTCGGGGTGGCCGTTGAGGCGCGAGAGCGGCGCCATATAGGTGTCGAGCAGCGCCCGCGGAAAGAAGCCGCGCGCCGCCAGCACGGAATAAAACGCGCCCGAGCAGTGACCCTTGCTCATGATGAAGCGATCACGCTGTGGCCAAAGCGGATCGTCAGGATCGAGCTGCAGGACGCCGCCAAGATACAGCGTGGCAAGGATGTCCGCCGAGGACAGGTCTCCGCCGGTGTGGCCGATGCCGGCGCGGTGCGTCATCGACATGGCACTGTAACGGATGAGGTTGGCTTGCTGCTGCAGCCATCGGGCATCGTGCGGCGGGTTGGGCGTAGCGGCGTTGGGCGGGTTCGGCAATGCGAGAGATCTCCCGGCGGTCGTTGGAGCGGACTCAGGTCAGGACTCTAGGGATTCAGCGCGGCGCTTGTCAACGCAGTTCGTTGGAACAGGCTGGAGTTGGCGACAACTGCTGCAGTGAGAGACCTGCCGATCCAAGTCAGTCCGCCTGTCGGAATTGCGCGGAGATGCAGAGTTGAGCGACGGCTGTCGCGGTGGGTTAGAGTGGCAGAGCTGTCTGGAGCACGTTTCGACATGATGCCAATGTGCAAACTACTCTCGTTGTCTCTCCTGGTGTTGACGTTGCGTGGTGGTGCGGCGGCGCAGTCGGTTGATGTGGCTACGCCCGAACCACTGGATCCGGCACGAGCGTTGATGAGCTTGCCGGCACAACCGCATGTTGCACTGCCGGAACAGTATGTGTGGACGGCGGATGACATCACGGTGCTGCGCAAGGATCGCGGCAAATACTCCTGGAGTCGCACGGAGCTGCGCGTGGCTCCGCACTACTTTCGCGCCCACTTTGTGGTGAAGTCGTTGCCCCGCGCTGCGACGGTGTACATCGCGGGGCCGCGCGAGGCGTCCGTCTACCTGAACGGACATCTGCTGGGCGAGTTTTCGTCCGACCCTGGAGCGCCGATCAACTTTCGCGTGTTCCACGCCGATGCGCTGCACGGGTTGCGTGTTGGCGACAACGTGGTTGCAGTCGCGGCGGTGCGTGGGCGTGGCGTGGTCACGGGCGCAGGGCCTGACACGACGCACCAGCTGGCCTACGGCGAGGTGCTGGTGGTGAAGATTCTTCCGGCGGCGTTCGGAGTGGAGGCGCAGCCGCTGGTGATCACGGATACGAACTGGCGGTCGAGTGCTGCAGCGTTGGCTGGCTGGTTTGACGCGGGCTTCGACGACTCGGCGTGGCGAGCGGTGGCGTCATTGGGGCCGGTGGAGTCGAATGTGGATCTGCTGCAGTGGAGTGCTGACGCGGGCATGTATGGGTGGCCAGGGTATCGCGGGATGTCGCCGTGGCTGCGGACGTACTCGATGAATGCTGCCGCGGTGACGCATGTCTATGCCGGGCGTGCGAGGTTCGATCATCTGGACACGCTGACGAGCGCGCAGGCGGCAGGTCCATTCACGATCAGCACGCCGCCGGCTGCGATGAATCCGGTGGATGCCGAAGCTCCTTCGCTGCTGCTGGACTTTGGCCGCGAGGTGGCGGGGCGGTTGCTGGTGGAGTCGGCATCGGCGGTGCCGGCGCGGATCTCGATTGCCTATGGTGAGTCGGAGATTGAAGCGATGTCTACGGGGCTTACGTCCGGTCAACGTGGTGGCAACTACATGGGCACCAACCTGTTGGAAGTGCCGGGCAATGGCACGGCGCGTGGACCGAAGTCTGCGTTTCGGTATGTGCACATTCGCTTTCTGCGCGGTGCGCCAGCAGCACAGTTCAAAGCGATTCGGCTGGAAGGCATTGCGTATCCGGTGGAGTACAAGGGCGCGTTCGAGTCGTCGGATGCGCGGCTCAACCGCATCTGGGAGATGGGCGCGTACACGGCGCATCTGTGCATGCAGGACGGTGTGTGGGATGCTCCGAAGCGCGATCGCGGCCGCTGGATTGGTGACATCGATGTAGAAGGTCGCGTGATCGATACGGTCTTCGGCGATCCGCGCATCCTGGAAGACACGCTGCAGACGCTGGCGGAGAGCACGCCCGCAGACCAGTATGTGAACGGCATTGCGGGCTACAGCGGACTGTGGGTGACGTCGCTGGAGAGCCTGTACATGCACAGCGGCGACGTGGCGTATCTGGAGTCGCAGCACGCGGCACTCCTGCGGATACTGGCTCGCATGGATCGTGACATCGGGCCAGACAACCTGCTGGTAGCGAGCACTCATGGCTGGGGATTTGTGGACTGGTCGCCGGGCCTGTACGGTGCAACGGCGGAGACCCGCATTGGCACGAACCTGCAGTATCTGCGCGCGTATGCTGCGGCTGCGCGGTTGCTGCACTTCGCTGGTGATGAGACCAACGCCGCAAAGTATGCCGAGCTAGGTCGCGCGCTCTCGCAGGCCGCAAGTGCCTACATCGACGCGCATGGAACGGTGGGGCGCACCTGGCAGCTCAACGCGCTCGCGGTGCTCGATGGCATGGGCGATGCGGCACCGCAGATATGGCCGGAGGTGCTGGCGCACGTGAAGCAGGACGCGCCGACAGACCAGGCGATTACGCCTTACTTCAACGCCTATGTGCTGGATGCGATGTCTGCGCTGAACCATCGTGCAGAGGCGCTGGCGTGGCTGCGGACCTACTGGGGCGGCATGATCGACGAGGGAGCGACGAGCTTCTGGGAAAACTATGATCTGCGCTGGCCGAAGACGGACTATGCGCTCTCGCTGCAGGCCGATGGCACCAGCGGCTATTTCGTCTCGCTGGCTCATGGATGGTCGTCCGGACCGACGGCTTGGCTGGCTGAGAATGTGCTCGGCATCACGCCTGCGAGTCCCGGTTATGCAACGGTGAATGTGCGACCGGACCTGCTGGGGCTGGAGTTTGCGCGTGGCGCAGTACCGACACCGCACGGCAATATCCTGATCAGGATTGACCGGCAGGGCATCGTGCTCGATCTGCCTGCGGGGATCGCTGCCGCGCACGTGACGTACTCGCCGCAGGCGGTAGGGCAGATGGTTTATGTGGACGGCGAAGCGGTGCATGGCAGCGTCATCGAGATCACTCAGGCAGGACATCACGTCATCACTGCGCATTGAGGATGAGGAGCGCAGACCGGGCTGCGCTCATAGGAGCAGAGATATTGAAATGACGTTTCCGGATGCCAACAGGTGCCGCGCTGCGGAATCGCGGCTCCTTTGCAGTTTCAGTCTCTTGATTCGCGGCTGAGTGCGATACTCTGCCGTCAGCGTTGTCCCAGGAACTCATGTCGTCGATCAAGCTCACCCGCCGCAAGCTCTTACAGACCGCCGCCGCGCCGATGATGATGCGCGTGATGCAGCCACTCGCTGCGTTCGCTGCAACGACGCAGAGTCGCGAGCCCTTGAGGCAGTTTGAAGCGGCACAGGTTCAACTGACCGGCGGACCATTCGCAGAGCAATACGACGAGCTGCACGCGCACTATCTGTCGCTCTCCAATGACCGGTTGCTCAAGGTGTATCGCCAGCGCGCGGGCCTGCCCGCTCCAGGTGCTGATATGGGCGGCTGGTATGACCTCGATGGCTTTGTGCCTGGACACTCGTTGGGTCAGTACATCTCTGGCCTGGCGCGCATGGGTGCGTCCACCGGCGACGCGGCGTGTCACGAAAAGGTGCATGAGTTGGTGAGCGGCTTTGCGGAGACGCTCGGCCCGCAGAACCAGAGCATCCTGCGGCCGGAGACGAATCTGTGGATCTGCTACACGCTCGACAAGCACTTTGCCGGGCTGCTCGACGCTGCGACGCTGAGCGGCGTGGCGGAAGCGAAGGGGCTTCTCAGCCGCGTGCTATCCGGCGCGGAGGCTCTACTGCCTGCACACGGACGCGACCGTATTGGCAAGAAGGATCCGCCCTACGATGAGACGTTTGTGATGCCGGAGAACCTCTTTGCAGCGGAGCAGCTTACCGGTAATCCCGCCTTTCGCGAGCTTGCGCTGCGTTACCTTCTCGACCGCGAGTTCTTTGATCCGCTGGCGCGAGGCGAAGATCCACTGCCGGGCCAACATGCGTACTCGCACGCGATCGCGCTCAGTTCCGGGGCCGCGGCGTACCTCGCGCTGGGTGAGCCGAAGTACAAGTCCGCAATGGAGAATGCGTTCACGCTGCTGACCACGCAGCAGCAGTTCGCCTCCGGTGGATGGGGTCCTAACGAGACCTTCATCACGCCGCACAAAGGGGAGCTGTGCCGTTCGCTTGCAACGACGGTCGATCACTTCGAGACTCCGTGCGGTGCGTATGCGGCGACGAAGCTCGCGCGTTATCTTACGCGCGTCACGGCTGCTCCACAGGACACACGCTACGGCGACAATCTGGAGCGCGTGCTGTTCAATACGATCCTCGCCGTGAAGCCGCCGGACTCGGACGGCGATTATCCGTATTACTCCACCTACTCGCCCGCTGCACAGAGGGTTTATTACTCGAAGAAGTGGCCGTGCTGCTCGGGCACGCTGGTGCAGACGGTTGCGGACTATCCGCTGAACCTATATTTCCATGCACCGGAGACGGGCCTGTACGTCAGTCAGTACACGCCATCGCGACTGCACTTTACGCACCTTGGAACGCCTGTCGAGATCGAGCAGCAGACGCGCTATCCTGCGGAGGACAGCGTTACGTTGATGGTGAATCCGGCGCAGCCATTGGCGATGACCGTCTACGTTCGCATTCCTACGTGGGTCTTGAGCGGTGCGAGTGTGCACGTCAATGGCACGCGTTGGACGAACCCGGCAACTCCTGGCACCTTTCTTGCAATCCATCGCGTGTGGCATCGCGGGGATCGCATCGACGTTGTGCTGCCGCAGGAGTTTCGCACGGAACCGATCGATGACCTCAATCCCGATACGGTTGCGCTGATGCGTGGTCCGGTGCAGTACGTTGCGCTGAACCCGCGAGACGATCTGCCCGGGAACGCGCGGCTCGCATTGCCGGCGAGCCTGAAGCGACTTGGTTCGCAGGCCTTCGTCGAAGACTACGCAGGGCGGCAGATTGTCTTCGTGCCGTTGCACCAGGTCGGCGCACAGATGTACACGAGCTACTTCAGCCGTGCGTGAACGCGTTGGCCAGGCATCCTGCCGAGGAAGAGCCATTGCGTCGTTGCGACTCCGTGTTGTCGTGCACATCGGCTTGCCCTTGCGTGCGGATGCTACTACGTTCGGGCTCACCATTGATTCTCACGAGGTTCCTGCTTGTTCCACCGATGTTCGATGCGGCTACGTTTGATGCGACTACTTCTGCTGTGGCTCTGTGTGCCGCTGACTGTGGCTGCGCACAGCGAGAGGGCTGTGCGCAGCGTTGCGCCTATGCGGCTTGGCGCTGCGTGGTATCCCGAACAATGGCCTGAGTCGCGCTGGGACGCCGACCTCACGCTGATGGAGCAGGCGCACATGAACGTCGTGCGCATCGGAGAGTTTGCGTGGTCTGCACTGGAGCCCGCCGAAGGCCGATATGACCTCGACTGGATGAGTCGTGCGATTGCACTTGCAGCGCGGCATCATATTGCAGTCGTCATCGGTACGCCGACCGATGCGCCACCCGCGTGGCTGACGACGAAGTATCCGGATACGCTTGGGACGAACGCTGATGGACGAGTGCGCGAGCACGGCAGCCGACGCCAGTTCAACTATGCGAGCCCGCGCTATCGCGAGCTTTGCACGGGAATCGTCACGCAGCTTGCGTTGCGCTTTGGCAACAATGCCAACGTGATTGGCTGGCAGATTGGTAATGAGTACACGGATGAATCCTTTGACGCTGCGACTCGTGCACAGTTTCAACTCTTCCTGCGGCATCGTTATCACACGCTCGACAACCTCAACCGGCGCTGGACGACGGCTTACTGGTCGCAGACCTACGACCGCTGGGATGAGATTCCGATGGAGAACAGTGGCGGCAACCCCGGTC
>JAJZFE010000495.1 GCA_021798655.1 Acidobacteriota bacterium
TACACGCCGGGGTCGATCATCACTCCTGCCGGGTCAATCGTCGTCAGCGTCACACGTGCATCGCGCAGCTTGTTCACGCACTGCTGACGCAGGCTTTCGATGCGGTTGCTCGTGTCGATCGGCACGCTGGCCATATCCAGCGAAGGAAATCCGCGCCCGATCCAGATCATGTTCTTCCGTCCCGGATGCCCCATCACAGCCTCGGCCACGCGGCGCAGCGTCAGAAACGCCGTTCCATACCGCTCGGCCGCCCAGCTGTTGGAGGTGTTTCGCCAAGGGTTGCCCGTGAAGTGATGCTTCAGCGAGTCCAGCAGCAGCTGCTTGTTCTGCGTATAGTCGCGCAGCACCTCGAACCGGTCGATTCCCACCGCGATGATCATCGTCGGCGTCGTCAGGTGGTCCGGCTGCTTCTTCAGATACTGCTCCACCGAGTACAGCGCGAACGCCATGTCCTCAAACCGCGTGTTGAACTCATCCAGCAGGATAATGTTCACCGGCGACCGAGGCGCCAGCCGATCCAGGTCGGCCGTCGATTCAACGTCCACCGTCGGCGCCGGCAGTCGCTGACCACCCAGATCGAAGTTGGTGATCGTCTGCGGCTCATCGTTCTCGGTGATGTGGAAGTCGTCCTTCGTCAGCCCGGTCACCAGGTTCCCCTGCTTGTCCGTGGCCACCACATCCAGCGCCACCACACGCGTGGTCACGCGCATCGTGTAGGTGCCGTCCGCGTTCTTCGTCGGCTGCTGCGTGTTGGGAACCTGCTGCGTGTTGGGAACCTGCTGCGCTCCCGCAGCAAGCGAGCCCGCCACAACCGCAGCAAGAAGACAGAAAGGGTTGTGTCGCGGCACCTTCAACATACGCACCACGCTACCACAGCCCTTTCGGCCAATCCATCGTCGTTCGCGCGACGGCGGTCGTTCGCGCTACTGCGCCGCCCGCTGCTCGTCGTCGGTCATCGTCGCGGCCCAGCCTTCGTAGATCAACCGGCTCCGCTCGCGGTTCCACACGTCCACCGGCAGCACCGTCAACTGCTCGCGCGTCAGGGCCGGAAACCCCGTTCCCAGCGCATCGATCCCGGCCTCGCGGTCTTCGCGGTTGAAGCTCTTGGCCTCATCCACGTGGTTCTCCGTCACCCATGTGCCGATGTGCGTCGTCGGCTCCGCGGCAATCGTCGCCGCGTCCCACAGCGCAAAGTGCAGCTGCTCATTCAGCCACGCCACTCCATCGCGGTCCACCCACGACGGCCGATGGCTGATGCCCGGATACACGATCGTCGTAAACACGTTCTTCGCCGCCGGCGAGTCCTTCCCTACCAGCTGCAGCGCGCGCTCCTGCTCGTCCGCAAACCAGGCCGGCGGATGATGTGCAATATCCATCACCGTGTCGTTCGAGCCGTTCATCACCAGCATCGGCCCACGCTCCGCGTTCAGTGCATACAGCACGGCACCGCGGTCGCCCAGCGGCAGCAGCGCCTTGTACGGCGGCATCTGGCAGGGCAGGGGATTGGCATCGAAGTACCCGCCCGGCCCGTCATACACGCCGCCGCCGGAGATCAGCACCGCGTGAATGCGCAGGTCAATCGCGCCCGTGATGCCCACAATGAATCCGCCCATCGAGTATCCCGCCACGCCGATCCGCGACGCATCCACATCATGCCGCGACCGCAGATAACTCACCGCCTGCATCACATCGGTCTGCATCAACCCACCCAGCCGCTGGCCCCAGTCCGTGCGTGGCATCCCCATCGGCGGGCTCACCCACTTGTCGTGCGCTCCGGTCCGCGACAGCATCTGGCCGTTCCGCTCACCCTCGCCAATCGGGTCGTACGTCACCACCACCGCGCCAGCCTTGGCAAACAGCATCCCGCTGTACATCGCGTACCAGCTGTACTTGTCCCCGCCGTGCCCATTCACAATCACGATGCCCGGCAGCTTTGTCTTGTTCTTGCCCGTGGACTTCGTCAGCGCCGGGTCCGGGTAGTACACAATCGCCGGCACGATCATCTCGTCCGCCGTGCCATAGGTCACACGGTCCGCGCGCACGCCCGGCATCGGCGTAAACGACGACCACGTCCGCTCCTGCAGCTTCGGCAGCGGGTCGGGAATATAGAGCGCCGCGCGAATCTGCTTGCGCCACTGCGCCAGTCGCGCCTTCTGCTGCGCGCTCGTCAGGCTCGACGCTGGAGCCAGCGGCGTCACGGGAGCACCTGTCCCGGCCTGCGCACGCTCTGCCGCAGTCATCCGCCCGTCAGGATCATTCGGCCCCACCACCTGCGCCCGCGCTGCCGCATGTCCCATGCCCGCGCACAACACCGCCGCTGCTACCCGCCGAAACCATCCCTTTGCACTCCGCATTGTTGCACTCTGCGTCATCGTTGCCTGTTCCCTTCGTGCCGGCCGCCGTCTCGCACTGCCTGCCACTCTCCCGAACCTAATGACCCTGTCTCCGAGTGTCAAGCACCGCACCTCCTGCGGCATTCCGCTGCGCGCATCGGCTACCATGGACACACCCGTGAACGCGCCCGAAATCACCACCGCAACCCTGCTCATCGACTGCCCCGACCGCAAGGGCCTCGTCGCCGCCATCATCAACTTCCTCGTCGACCGCTACGACGTCAACATCCTCAACGCCGACCAGCATCAGGATGCCGAGCTGGGCCTCTTCTTCATGCGCGTTGAGTTTTCCACCTCCGCCTTTTCCACCTCCGCCTTCTCCACCGACGCCCCCGGCCTCAACGAAGCCAACTTCCGCGCCGCCATCACGCCCGTCGCCGAGCAGTTCCACATGAACTGGCGCATCGAGTTCGCCGCCGTCCGGCAGAACGTCGCCCTCTTCGTCTCGCAGTATCTGCACTGCCTTGCCGACCTGCTCCACCGCCACCAGGCCGGCGAGTTCCGCGCCAACATCGCGCTCATCGTCAGCAATCACCTGGCCGCGCAGCCGCTCGCAGAGTTCTACGGAATCCCGTTTCATTACCTGCCCGTGACGCGCGAAAACAAAGCCGAGATCGAAGCGCAGCAGCTCGCTCTGCTACAGCAGCACAGCATCGACCTCGTCATCCTCGCGCGCTACATGCAGATCCTCTCGCCGGCCTTCGTCGCCGCCTACCCGCGGCGCATCATCAACGTGCACCACTCGTTCCTGCCCGCGTTCACCGGCGCGAAGCCGTATCACGCTGCCTTCGCGCGCGGCGTCAAGCTCATCGGTGCCACCAGCCACTACGTCACCGCGGAGCTCGATGAAGGCCCCATCATCGAGCAGGACGTCGCCCGCGTCAGCCAGAACGATCAGCTACCCTCGCTCATCCAGAAAGGCCGCGACCTCGAACGCCTCGTCCTCTCCCGCGCCGTGCAGTGGCACCTCGACCACCGCATCCTCAGCTACGCAAACAAGACCGTCATCTTCGCCTAGGACAGTTCTCTCCTGGGTGCAGATCCCAATGTTTTCTGACCCTGTCATCCCGCAGCGCAGCGGAGGGATCTGCTTCTTGAACGGGCGACGACACCTGATCGCAATCCGCTCCAGTGGTTGCGCGTTCAGACCCCAAGCTCCGCGCGGATCGCTGCCGCAATGGCCTCCGCGTGCTGCCGCATCGCCGCTTCGCTCTCGGCCTCAATCATCACCCGCGCCAGCGCCTCGGTCCCGGAGTACCGAATCACCACGCGCCCCGTATCCCGCAGGGCCTCTTCCGCCGCGCGAATCGTCTCCACCACCGCAGGCAGCGTCTCCAGCGGCACCTTCTCGCGCACCTTCACGTTCAGAATCACCTGCGGGTAGTTCTTCAGGTCCGCAATCAGTTCGCCCAGCGTCTTGCCGCTGCGGTGCACCACATCCAGCACCATCAGCGCCGTCAGCAGCCCGTCACCGGTCGTCGCGCGGGCAGGGAACAGCACATGCCCGCTCTGCTCCCCGCCCAGCGCCGCTCCGCTCTTCCGCATCTCTTCCAGCACATACTTGTCGCCCACCGGCGCCCGCAGCATCGCAATGCCGCTGCGCTTCAATGCCGCCTCAAATCCCATGTTCGACATCGTCGTCGCCACCACCACATCTCCCGCCAGCTCGCCCCGCGCGTGCATGTCGCGCGCACAGGCCAGCATCACCGCATCGCCGTTCACCACGTTGCCATGCTCATCGGCAAACATTGCGCGGTCGGCATCGCCGTCGAATGTAAACCCCATCGAAGCCCCGCGCGCCTTCACCTCGGCCGCAACAATCTCCGGATGCAGCGCGCCACAATGCTCGTTGATGTTCCGTCCATCCGGCGAAGCATGCGTCACCTCCACCGTCCCGCCCAGGTGCTCAAACAACTGCGGTGCCACCGCACTCGCCGCACCATTCGCGCAGTCAATCACAACCTTGCGATTGTCGAGCGAGATTCCCGGCACCGCCTCCAGCAAGAACTTCACATACTCCGCACGAAAGCTCGCGTTCACCTCTGGCAGCGCCCCGTCTTCGTCCTCAGCCGTACCGGCGGCGAGCACGCGCTCAATCCCGGCTTCGATCTCCATCTCCACCGCATCGGGCAGCTTGTAGCCGTCGCCGCCAAAGATCTTGATGCCGTTATCGCGCCACGGATTATGTGACGCTGAGATCACCACGCCCGCGCCGTAGCCATGTTTGCGCGCCAGGAACGCAATGGCCGGCGTCGTCATCACGCCTGCGTTTGCCACCGTCGCGCCGCCTTCGCGCAGCCCGGCTGCGAGCGTTGTCGCAATCCACGGTCCGCTCTCGCGTGTATCCATGCCCATCACCACGGTCGCGCCCGCTCCCAGTCTCGTCGCCAGCGCCACGCCCACGGCACGCACAGTGCGCTTGTCCAGCGGAGCCTCACCAGCCACCGCGCGAATCCCGTCCGTCCCAAACAACTTCCGCATCTCTCTCGCCCTCGTTCCTAGTTCGTCTTCGTTACCGTTGCTGTCACGCGGCCTCTATGGAGATGCGCGATCACGCTCTCGCCCTCGTGCACCTCCTCCGCCGAGCGCAGCAGGCCGCCCTTCGGCCCATACACCAGCGCATAGCCGCGCTCCAGCACGCGCAGCGGACTCAGCGCCTCCAGCTGCGTGGTCGACTTCTGCAGTCGCAGCCCCGCCGTCGCAAGACTGGCTCTCCGCGCCGCCGTCAGCCTGCCGCGCAGCTCCTGCAACCGCCGCACATCCTCGCCGAGCCGCAGCGCCACATGCTGCCGCCGCAGCCGCGTCTCCAGCTGCGAAACCCTATCCGCACGCTGACGCATCCGCCGCGTCCCCGCGTTCTCCACGCGATACGCCAGCTCATCCAACTGCTGTGCGCGCTGCTGCATCGCATCGCGCGCGCGTCGCAACACCATCTCTGCGCTCAACTGCTGCAGCCGCTGCTTCGCACTCAGCATCTGGTACAGCCCCGCGCGCCGCAGCCGTTGCCGCAGCCGCTCCACGCGCTCAGCCACGCCAAAGTGCGCCGCCGTCACCAGCTCCGCCGCGGCCGAGGGCGTCGGCGCGCTCACATCTGCGGCCGCATCGGCAATCGTCGTATCCACCGCATGGCCGATGCCCGTAATCACCGGAACGCTGCAGGCCGCAATCGCCCGCGCCACCGTCTCTGCGTCGAAGCCGTGCAGGTCCTCCCAGCTGCCGCCGCCGCGCGCCACCATCACCACGTCCACCATCTCCGCATGGTCGCTGAACCACTGCACACCCGCCGCCACCTCCGCCGCACAGTTCGGCCCCTGCACCGCCGCCGGATACACCAGCAGCCGCACCGCCGCATGGCGTCGCCGGCACACCTTCACAATGTCGCGCAGCGCCGCTCCCTGCGCGCTCGTCACCACCCCAATGCACTTCGGAAACTCCGGCAGCGCGCGCGTGTTGTCGAACAGCCCTTCGTTCCGCAGTCGCTCCTTCAACGCGCGCACCGCCGCCAGCAGCGCGCCCATGCCCACCTGCTCCATCGTCTCGGCGACCATCTGCATCTGCCCGCGGCTCTCATACACGCTCAACTGCCCGCGAACCCGCACCGCATCGCCGTCCTTCGGCCTCCAGCGCAGCAGCTGCGCCTGCCGCCGAAACATCACCATCGACAGCTGCGCCTCGCCGTCCTTCAGCGTGAAGTAGCAGTGTCCGCTCGCCGCCGGCCGCCAGTTGGAGATCTCTCCCTCCACCGTCACCTGCCCATAGCTGCGCTCCACCAGCCCGCGCACGCTCTGC
>JAJZFE010000141.1 GCA_021798655.1 Acidobacteriota bacterium
AAGCTGGATGCGACGGGTCCGCCTGCATCGGTTGGAGCGGACCTGGCCGATGTGTTCGCACTGTCGGAGCCGTGCTCTGCGACAGGCACGTGAGGGGAACCGGCAGGCAGGGCATTCCCGCCGAGCGGAATTATCAGCACATCGGGGATGGCGTGGTTGCGCTGGACTGCGTCGTTGTTCGCGCGAGTCGCTTTTCCTGTTGACACGGACGGGAGCTTCTTCTTAGGTTGGCGCTCGCAATCGACTTCACTCGCGGAATCTTTCTGGAGGCGTCGAAGTGCTGTTCCACCTTGGAGGCTTTACCCAATGACTCTTTCGCCCACGTCCGTTGTTACCCGACTTGTTGCGGTTCTGCTGCTTCTGGTTCCTGTTCTTCCCATCGCCGGGCAGACGACCACTGCAGGTGCGATTGCCGGAACTGTTACGGACTCGACCGGCGCGACGTTGTCCGGGGTGAAGATCACAGTGACGAATGAGGAGACGCACCAGACGAGTGCGGCGACGACGACGAGCCAGGGTTCGTATGCGGTTGAGAATCTGCCGGGCGGAAACTACACGCTCAACGCGACGCAGAACGGATTTGAACAGTTCAGCATGTCGAAGGTGCACCTCGATCCGGGGCAGCGGCGCGGACAGAACATCAAACTGGCCGTGGGCAACGTGACGACGAAGGTGGACGTGGAGGCGGACACGGTGGCCGTGCAGACTGAGTCCGCTGAATCGGGCGGCACGATCTCTGCAAAAGAGGTGTCAAACCTGATGTTGAATGGCCGCAACTTCCAGCAGCTT
Organism: Acidobacteriota bacterium; assembly: GCA_021798655.1. The sequence continues at coordinate 790 of JAJZFE010000141.1, forward strand.
GCGACGCTGGTGCCGGGCGTGAGCAGCGTGAACGGAGCCAACCAGCAGGTGAACTCGGGTTACCTGGGGCAGACAGACCTCATCATCGGCGGAGCGTCGTCGGAGGAGACCACGTACACGATTGACGGCGTGTACAACATGACGCCGACGTCGCTGATCAACATCAACATCACGCCGTCGATCGATGCGATCAACGAGCTTCGCATTCTGAAGAACTCGTACAGCGCCAAGTATGGATATGCCGGATCGGGGCAGGTGTTGATCGAGACCAAGCAGGGGACCAGCAATTTTCATGGGTCGGGCTATGAGTACATTCGCAACAACGGATTTGCGGTGGCGCGGCCGTACTCGATCAGCGGTGTGCCGGCGACCAGTTCCAGTCTGCACTTGAATATCTTCGGCTTCACGGTTGGCGGCCCGATCTTTATTCCCAAGGTGTACAACGCCGGCCACAATGAGACGTTTTTCTTTGCCGGTGCCGAGTTCAAGACGAACCATTACGCATCGGTGTTGAACAGCCGGTCAGAGTTTACGCCGGCGATTCGGTCTGGCGATCTGAGCCTGAGCCACGATGCGCCAGTGTGCAACACGACGAATGCGACGGCAGTTGCGGCGGGCTGCAATAGTGCGGCGGCCGCAGCAGGCATTCGATATCTGACCTGCGACAGCTACTGCCAGAACCTGCTGGCCGCGCGTCAACTATCGCAGGCGACGTGCTTCACAAAAGACGCAAACGGCGTGACAAACCAGTTGAATACAGCGTGCTTCGATCCTGCTTCGGCGTACTTCATCAACCCCGCAAACCTGTTTTTGCCGCTGCCAAATCTGCCGCAGAACAACAATACGAACTTCGCCAACTACATCAATACGAGTCCGGAGATGGACAGTCAAAACGATACGATCTACCGCATCGATCAACGCATTGGCGACAGGCACCTGATCACGGCGCGGTACATGCACGAGGAGGTCAACGACGTTCGCCCGTCGCGTAACTTCAATGATCCGGCGCCAAACCCTGGTGCCACGGCATACACGCCCGCGCTCAATATGCTTCTGCGCTGGAGCTACACAATCAAACCCTCGCTGATCAACACGGCAGGGCTGGCGTACACGGATCAGAAGGTGTCGCTGATTCCGACCGGAGCGTACAACATTCCTGCCGGGACGTTTCAGCAGGCGTTCAACAACGGCGACACGCGGTTGCCGTCGGTGATTATTGGCGGGTTCTGGTCGTGGATGGGTGTGGGTGTGCAGCCGAACTACTCCAAGACCGGGGACGGGATCTTCTCGGATGACCTGATCTGGTCGAAGAACAGCCATGTGGTGCAGGTGGGTGGGCTGTATATGTGGAATATCCTGCGCCTGAACGCGTCAGCCTTCTCCATGGGTCTGTTCAACTTCAGCGGAACGCACACGGGCGACACGGCAGGCGATTTTCTGCTGGGCCAGCTTGCAAGCTACTCGCAGTCGAACGTGCAGCGCCAGGGCGTGTTTCATCAACACTGGTTTGAGCTGTACGCGCAGGATGACTGGAAGGCGACACCGCGACTGACGCTGAATTATGGTGTGCGCTACAGCTTCTACTCGCCCACTTCGACCGAGGGCAACCAGATCACGAACTTCGACGCGGGCACGTTCAACCCGGCGGTTGCCCCGGCGGTGACGACGGGCGGCGGCTTCGTGCTGAACGGCGCGAACCAGCCCGTGACCAGCAGCGGAAGCGTTGCGAACTACCTGACGAACGGCGTGGTGCAAGCCTGCCAGAGCGGCACGCCGTGCGGCTTTACGGTTCCGAAGAAGAACCTGTTCTCGCCGCGCGTGGGCTTTGCGTATCGGCTGAACCAGGCAGGGACGAAGTCTCTGCATGGCGGCTATGGCATCGGCTACACCCAGGTGGGCATGTTTCAGGCATCGGCGCTGTTGAGCAACTCTCCGTTCGTTTCCACGCCGAGCTTTGCGAACACACAGTTCAGCGTGCCGGCGGGAGGAACTGCGAATGCCCCGGGGCTTCAGTCACTGTCTGCGATTGCGAACTCCTACCGTCCGGCGATGATGCAGAACTGGTCGCTGACGTATGAGGATGAGATTGTTCCGCATGGCATTCTGAGCATCACGTATGCGGGCGACAAGACGGACCATATCTTCTCCAACGCAGTGGACCAGAACTTTCCGATCGTGAACTCGAGTGCGAACTCGGCGACGTGCGCGGCGTCGGCCAATAATCTGAACCCTGCGGCGGCGGGGCAGATTCTCTACGATCCATGCCTGAACACGGGCGCGGTCAACGAGAACTACGAGCGACCCTACCCGGGGTACAGCTCTATTACGACAGGCGTTTCAGAGGGCACGGCAAACTACCATGGCCTGCAGACGGGCTTTGTGTATCGGCTGGCGGACCTGCAACTGAACGTGGCGTACACGTACTCCAAGGCATTGAGCGATCAGAACCAGACGGCGCAGGGCAACCTTGCGTATGGATTCGATTCCAACATTGGCTACCAGAACCCGCACGATCCACAGCTGGACTACGGCGTGCCGAGCTACAACCGGCCGAACGTGTTCACCAGTGCGTTCGTGTATCAGATCCCGTTCATGCGGCACTCTGCGAATCTGCTGGCGCGCGAGGTGCTGGGCAACTGGGGTCTTTCGGGCCTGATCACGGACCAGAGCGGGTTTGCGACACCGGTAAGCCTGAGCTCTCCTTACGGTGGGCTGGCGACACGCCCCAACCTTACCGGCACGCTGGTGCGGAACTCCGGCAGCGGCAAGAAGGCGCTGGGGCAGAAGCCGCTGTACAACTACACGGCGTTCTCGGTGCCTGGGTTTGGCAGCTTCGGCAACTCACAGCCGGGCATCCTGCGTGGGCCGAAGGAAGTCAGCTTTGCCACGGCGGTGAACAAGGACTTCCCCATCACGGAGCGGTTTCACGGGCAACTGCGCGCGGAGGCGTTCAACGTGTTCAACCATCCGAACATCAACTCGATCAACTCGACGTACTACTTTGCGCCCGCCACCAACGCAGCAAACTTTGGGTATGCCACCAGCGCAGGCGACATGCGGCAGATGGAGTTCTCTGCGCGCATCACGTTCTAGCTCTGCGAAGGTCAGCGGCAGGGATTGATGACGATCAGGCGATGGTGATGCTTCGCACGTCGTCAGGATACCCGCCGCTGACTGCGCTGACGCAGTGGCACAGATTGTCACGGTGGGCATCAATGACGGAAGGCTTGTGAGCGATGGTCTCGACGATGGTGCCCGGGGCCGATGAGGACTTTGGAGACTTGGGGAAGTGGAAGGGGTTGTCGGCGAGTGTGATGCGGGACGCACACGAACGGCGCGTCGACAGGGGTTCCGATATGCGGTTTGAATACAGTCGCAAAGAAGCGTAGACGTGGCATTCGAAGCACGCGCGATCTTGCACTTTACTCTGCCGCGATGTGCAGGTAGAAGAAGAAGCGTTGGCTATCGTTCCAGCGACATGGCACGGGGCAACAAGATCTCCACGGAGGTACGCCAACTTGGCGAAGACACTCGCACTGATCCATACCAGCCCAACGCTGACGCCGATGTTTGGCGCGCTTTGCGACGAACATCTGCCGGGGACAAACGTGTTTCATATGGTGGACGAGAGCCTCATCAAAGACACGATCCGGTGCGGGCACCTGCGGCGCGTGACGATGCGACGACTTCTGACGATGATCGAATCGGCAACCGCTGCGGGGGCTGATGCGGTGATGGTGACGTGCTCGTCGATTGGCGCGGGCGTGGCGATTGCACAGCGCCTGTTCGATATTCCGGTGATTCGTGTGGATGAAGCGATGGCCGAGGCGGCGGTCGGTTGCGGTCGACGGATTGGCGTGGTGGCGACGCTACGCACGACGCTGGAGCCGACAATCGCGCTGCTGCGGACGAAGGCGGCTGAGAGTGGGAGAGAGATCGAGATTGTGGAGTCCGTATGTGATGGCGCATTCGAAGCGGTGCTGCGGGGCGACACCGTCACCCATGATGGCATTGTGGGACGAGCGTTGGTAGACGATATGCGCGGGACCGATGTGGTGGTGCTGGCGCAGGCTTCGATGTCTCGGGTGGTGCAGGCGCTGCCGCGGGGTGCGCTGACGATGCCTGTCCTGAGCAGCCCTACGCTTGCAGTGCAGCGTGCGCGTGCGGTGATGGATGAGCTTGCAGGGGCGATGCACGGGAGTACGGTTTGAGGAAGCGGCACGGTGTTCTCGGGCTGCTTTGCGTCGTGTCTGCGATTACGTTTCTGGATCGACTGGCGTTGCCTGTGGCTGAGCCATTCATTCGCACACAGCTGCATTTGAACGCTGCGCAGTGGGGATGGGTGCTGAGCGCGTATGTGCTGTCCAATGCGCTGTTCGAGATTCCGTCGGGTGCGCTGGGAGACTGGGTCGGACAGCGGATGGAGCTGACGCGCATCGCGGCGTGGTGGTCGATATGTACTGCAGCGACAGCGTGGTGCCGCTCGTTTGTGCAACTGGCGGGAGCGCGGTTTCTGTTCGGGATCGGCGCTGCGGGTGCCTACCCCAATGCTGCAGGCGCCATCGCGCGATGGTTTCCGAAGAAGGAACATGCGCGGGCACAGGGCTATGTGTGGGGAGCAAGCCGTCTGGGCGGTGCGCTGGCTCCATTGCTGCTGGTGCCCTGTGCGCGAGCGGCAGGCTGGCGCGCGATCTTCTGGGTGCTGGGCGCTGTCGGTGTGGCGTGGTCTGCAACGTGGTGGTGGTGGTTTCGTGACAGTCCGGAGACGATGCGCGGTGTGAGCGACGTGGAGTCGGTGGAGATTCGCTGCGACGCTGCGGCAACGCGCGAACGCGGCACAGCGACGCCGTGGGCGCGGTTGTTCAGGCTGCGGCAGCTCTGGCTGATCGTTGCAGCGTACTTCTGCTATGCGTGGGGCAGCTGGTTTTACTTTGGATGGTTCACGACGTGGCTCGTACGCGGCGCGGGCTTCACTGTGCCGCAGATGGGGCTGTTCGCAGCGTTTCCATTTCTGATGGGGATGCTGAGCAATCTGGTCGGCGGCGTGTTGAGCGAGCGATTGGTGGAACGGTTCGGACGGGGCAGCGCCTATCGGTGGGTGACAGCGACGAGCCTCACCGTGGGCGGACTGCTGCTGCTGGGCATGAGCGTGGTTCATTCGCGCGGCGCAGTTCTTGCACTGGCGACGCTGGGCTTTGGAGCGATGGACTTGATGCTGCCGGCGGCGTGGGCGATGTGCATGAGCCTTGGTGGGGAGTACGGCGGCACGGCCACGGGCATGATGAATACGGCTGGTAATCTGGGCGGATGGTTGTGCACGATCCTCTTTGGCTACGTGGTGCAGGCGACGGGCGACTACAACCTGCCGCTGCGCGGAGTGGCTGTAGCCGTG
>JAJZFE010000501.1 GCA_021798655.1 Acidobacteriota bacterium
AGGCCGTGCGCGCGCTCCAGCCTGATGGTCTCAGTACGGCCGACGCGCGACGGACGGCGACCATCGCAGCGCATACCGCGGCGGTTCTGGCCGGCGTCCACATTCTGCGGGTGCATGAGGTGCAGCCGGCGCGCGAGGCGGTGGCGATTGCCGACCTGCTGCTGGAGATGGAGCCGTCGTAGGCCGGGGGGGTACCCCCCCTATCGTTTTTGCTTGATCTCTGGAATCAACGAGTTACGCGGTGTTGTGGCTGCAAAATATTGATTGCAGAGATTTTAGGGGCAAAATATTCAAACGATTGGGGTTAGCGGCGAAGTGGCTGTAAGATGTTGATTCCAGAGATGATGCGGGTAAAATATTCAAAACGCTGGGGTTAGAGAGGTTTGCTTGCGGAGGCAGCGGTGGCGGGGCCCGCAAACGCAGATTCCCTTCGGGAATGACAAGCAAGAGGGGAGACATCGACAAGCACAGAGTTCTGGACGCGGTTTGCTGATCGGGGTCGAAGGACTCGGCGATCCGCAATGCGGGGGTTTCTCCGCTGCGGCTGCAAAAGCGCAGCCTTCGGTCGAAATGACAGAGTGGTGTCGAAATGACGGACCGAGGCTGAGGCGGTGTCTGCCGGGATTGCCCCCTACTTCCAGTATAGAAGGTTGGGCAATTGTTTATGTTTTTTGTTTGAGGGGTGTAACTGATTGTTTTGGTGAGGGTTATCGGTTTTGGGTGTGGGGTTGGGGGTTGACAGGGTGGATTTGGCGGAAAAACAGCGGTGCCCCATCCATGACGAAGAAGCTGTCACGAATGGGGCACCGGGGTAGGGCGGATTTAGAAGTGTGCGGCGATGCTGCCGTACACGGTGATGGGGGCTCCCGGGTAGGCGAGGTTGTAACCGGACTGCTGGCTGAGCGGAGCGTTCTGGCCGGCGGTGCCGAAGTAGCCGCCCGAGGAGATGTAGTTGTAGATGAGGTAGTGGCTGTTGAGGACGTTGAGGACGTTGAGGCTGGCCTCCAGGAACTTGTAGGGCGCCTTCACGGCCAGGTTGAGCGTGCCGTAGCCGGCCATCTTCTGGTTGCTGGGCTGGGGGAAGGGGTTACCGGCCGAGTCCACGCCGTTGTTGTTGAAGATGTACTGCGAACCGATGTACTGGAACGAGGCCATGGGGTGCAGGTGCAGGGCTTCGGTGACTTTGAAGTCGTAGAACGCGCCGGCGTTGACGGTGGAGCTGGGGACGTAGGGTACGTGCAGGCCGTTGAACTGCTGCACGGGCTGCGAGGTGCCCAGCGGGATGACGGTGGTGTAGCTGGTGTAGATCGCGGTCTCCGCGTTCAGGTTGGCGAAGAGGTGCAGGTGGCTGATGGGATCGTCGTCGAAGGAGGCGTTGAAGCCCTGGTACTTCGAGGTGCCGTTGGCGGAGACGGTGTCTCCGTTGGCGAGAGTGGTGTCGATCTCCTGCGCCGCCCAGTGCTGGTGGTAGAAGGTGCCGGTGATGAGCATGGAGTTCAGCGCGCCGGTGCCTTCGTGGTGGATCTTGAAGCCGCCCTGCGCGTACTCCTGGCGGGAGAGGTGGTAGCTGGCCGGATCGACGCTCTGGAAGAGACCGCCGCCGCCGCCGACCTGGGGAGCGCGGAGGGCCTCCATGAAGCCGCCGTAGAGCTGCAGCCAGGGGAGCGTGCGAACGGTGGCGTTCACGCTGGGCTCAAGGCCGGAGCGGTTTTCGAGGCCGCCGCAGTTGGAGCCCTGGTCCTTGATGTTGCCCGGCGTTGCGTTCTGCAGGGTGGGGCAGATGCGGGTGGAGAGGATGCCGCCGGCCGCCACGGGATAGTCCTGGCTGGCGACGTTGTCGTACGCGGTGGAGAAGCCGACGTACCGCAGGCCGGGGATGAGCGAGAAGCGCGTGCCGAGGCGGAACTCGTCCTGCGCGATGATGGCGAAGTCGTCCTGGTTGAAGTCGCCGGAGCGGATCTTGCCGCCGATGTTGGCGATGTTCTGCGCGCCACCGTTGGCGGGGTTGTAGAAGTTGTTGCGCGTGTTGTAGAAGGCGTGGATGTAGTAGCCGCCGAAGGTGAAGGTGTTCAGGGGCACGCGCTTGGTGAAGAGGAGCTTGTTGCCAACGGTGTCGGTGTGCGGGTGGTTGAACTCAAACTGCTGCGGGCCGGGGTTGTAGACGTCGTTGTGACGCTCGTGGCTGCGGCGGATGTGGTTGAACCAGGAGAGGTTTTCGAGCGAGAAGGTGGGATCGAGCTGGACACGCTCGCGGGCGTAGATGAGGCCGTCGGAGTTGGTGTCGTACTTCTCGTAGCTGAGGAAGGGCAGCGTGCTGTAGTAGCCGGAGGTCTGCTGGCTGTACTGCTGGCTGCCGGGCTGGCCGTCGATGGTGATGAGCGGGTTGGCGACGGTGGGGATGACCTGCGAGCGGTAGCCTGCGCCGCGGGCGTAGTACATGCCGAGCTCGAAGGAGCTCATCTGGTAGTTCTTGATGGTCTTGCCGAAGAAGGCCATGTCCTTGCTGGGGTTTCCGAAGCCGTCGGTGGCGGTGCGGAAGTCGTTGCCGCTGCCGGCGCCGCCGCCGAAGACGGTGGAGAAGCCGCGCCGGACGCCGGAGGTGAGGACGAGGTCGATGGCCTTCTGGCTGTAGCTGCCGTAGGTGCCGGTGATGTCGGCGTGGGGGCCGGAGGTGGGCTGGACGGGGGTGAACTCGACCATGCCGCCCATGTTGTTGAACCAGCGGGTGGAGGGGTCTCCGGGGCCGTAGGTGACGACGGCGTTCTGGATGAGCGCCTGCTCGGGGATGGTGGGCGACTGCCAGAGGTCGGTGGCGGGGTCGACGAGCGGCACACCATCAAACGTGATGGCAAGCGCGCCGCCGCCGGAGTAGCCGCCGTAACCGCCCCAGCCCTGGCTGACGCCGTTGACGCCGACGGTGTACTTGGTGGCGCCGGTGTTGCCGTAGCCGGTGACGTTGGCGCCAGGGGTCTGCGCGATGATCTGGCCAGCGCCGGCGACGGGGCCGGCGGCCTCGATCTGCTGACGGTCGAGGACGCGGATCTGCTGGTCGGAGCTGAAGACCTCCTGCTGCGTGGGCTGCGTGGTCGCACCCTCGATGCCGGCCGAGACGTCGACCGAGGTGGCGACCGAACCGGCGGCGAGCGAGGCGTTCTCCGTGAGCGCCTGCGCGGAGCCGAGCGCGACGTTGCTCATCGTGGCGCTGGAGAAGCCGTCACGCGTGATGACGATGCGGTACCGCCCGTTGGTGAGGCCGGAGACGGCGTAGTTGCCCAGCGCATCGGTGGTGCCGTGGAAGACCGCGCCGGTGACGGTGTTGGTGATCTGCACGTCGGCACCGACGACGACCGCGCCGGTCTTGTCGGTGATCATACCGCTGATGGTGCCGGTGGTCTGCGCGCTGGCAGAGAGTCCGAGCGCAAGAGCCAGCGCCAGGGTAAGACAGAGATTTCGCATCGTAGAGCCTCAAAGGTTCAGCGTTGGAGGTGATGGTTTGCCAGCGTCACAGTCTGGCCCGGGGACGTGGTCCGCCCGTCTGATAGCAGTGCTGCTGTTTGTTGTGACACCCTACTGTGGCCCGGATCGCGTTACGAGACGATCAACGGCTTGTGAAGATACGGTGACTGCGCAGGGTCGCCCGGTGGAGAACGCGGCGAGGCCGACCGCGCGGCGAGACCGGCAACGACCGGCGAAACGAATACCGGCCATAAAAATGACGTGACGTTCATACATAGGCGACTCATTCAGTCCGATATGCGGTAGAATTGCAAAGACGACCAAATCTGTCGGATATTGCGTCTGGATATAGGACTATTTTTGTCGCCTATTGAGAGAAAGCTTGTTTTGTTGCGGTTGCGAGGTGAAGGAGGCTGTGTGGTTTTGCGAATGTATGGGGCGGGGCTGGTGATGCTGGCCGTGCTGGGCGGCGGGGTGGCGAAGGCGCAGGTGGCCGAGCCGCCGTACTTTGTGACCTACTCGGACGTGCTGGAGGAGCCGGGAAACCTGGAGATCGCCAGCCAGAGCGTGGGGGCGAGGCCGGCGAATGCGAACCCGTTCTATGCCGAGACGGTGGAGCTGGAGTATGGCGTGACGGCCTGGTACACGGCCGAGGTGTATCTGCAAGGGCAGAGCACGGTGCACGATTCGACGGTGTTCACGGGCTTCCGGGTGGAGAACCGGTTTCGTCCGCTGCGCGGCACGCATGGGGTGAACCCGGTGCTGTATGTGGAGTACGAGGACCGCAACCAGGCGGACAAGAGCTTCCTGGAGTTGACCGGGCACAGCGTGATTACGGACCAGGCGGTGAGCAACGACCTGCTGCGCGGGGTGGTGGAGCGGGCGGTGGAGGGCAAGCTGATCCTGTCGAGCGCGGTCAGGGGCTTCAACGTCTCCGAGAACATCATTGCCGAGAAGAACCTGACGAACGAGCCGTGGGAGTTTGGCTATGCGGCGGGGGTGAGCCGTCCGCTGGCGACGGCGGGCAGCGCGACGGAGTGCCGGCTGTGCCGGCAGCACTTTGCGGCAGGAGCGGAGCTCTTTGGCGGGCTGGGAACGCGGTACAGCTTCGGGTGGGGAGCGACGTCGCTCTACGCCGGGCCGACGCTGGCCTACGCTGCGCCGCGCGGGATGACGGTGACGGTGGGGCCGGAGTTCGGGCTGAACGACAACTCGGCGAACGTGCTGTGGCGGGCGAAGGTGGCGTACGAGATTCCGCAGGTGCGCGACCTGCTGCGGAGGCGGCGATGAGCGCGCGGGCGAGCGGAGCCGCGCTGCTGACGGTGGCGGCGGTGTTGCTGATGGGGGCGGCGGATGGCGGATGGCTGCGGCGGGTTCCGGCGGCAGACCGGGTGCGCGCGAATCCGCTGGCCGGGCAGACACAGGCGGCAGAGGCCGGGGCGCGGCTGTATGCGAGTGCGTGCTCGCGCTGCCACGGCGAGCGGGCAGAGGGGCGCGGCAGCCGTCCGGCGCTGGTGAGCGCGCGGGTGGCAGCGGCCAGCGATGGCGAGCTGGCGTGGCTGCTGAAGAACGGCGATCCGTGGCACGGGATGCCGAGCTGGGGCTCGCTGCCGGAGACCGAGCGCTGGCAGCTGGTGAGCTACCTGCGGCAGATCAACCAGGCACCGGACACGGCCTCCAACAAACAGCAGGGAGAGACGAAGTGAGACGCAAGGAGACGAAGGTGAATCGGCAGAGAGTGTGGTGGGTGGGCTGCGCGGCGGCGCTGCTGGTGGTGCTGGGGATGGCGGCGGGGTGCGGCTCGGGCGCGGCGCCGAGTCTGGGCGGCGAAGCGACGAAGGTGACGCCGACGGACGACCCGATTGGCGAGCGGCTGTTTCTGGACACGCGGTTTTCGCAGTATTTTGCCACGCACATGACGGGCATCAACGCGCCGCTGGCTGCTGGCGATCCTGTGGTGGCGACGGTGACGACGTTCGGCGGCGTGCTGCCGGGGCCGTTCGCGGGCAAGGCGATCAACTGCCGGACGTGCCACTACGTGACGGAGTTTCAAGGCGTGGCCGGAGCGGGCAATCGCACGTACACGGACTTCACGGCGCGCAGCCCGATACCGCGCGCGATGAACGGCTACACGGCCACGCCGCGCAACTCGATGCAGATGGTGGGGACGTTTCAGCCGCACAGCGGGCCGCAGTTTCTGCACTTCGATGGCGAGTTCGCGTCGGCCGAAGACCTGGTCGTGGGCACGATGACGGGCAAGAACTTCGGCTGGGGCCCGGCCGACTACAAAGCAGCGCTGGCGCAGATTGCGGCGGTGATCCGCGGCGACAACGGCTCCGACGACCTGGCGCAGAGCCGCACGAATGGCCTGTCGTACGCGGTGCTGTTCAAGGGCACGGACGCGCGGATACCGGCGTCGATCCTGCTGACGCCGTCGCTGCGGCTGGACGTGACGACGGCGAGCGACGCGCAGATTGTGCAGCTGGTGGCGGTGTGCATCGGGCAGTACATGAAGGACCTGCGCTTCAAGCAGGACGCCTACCAGCGGTACGTGACCAGCCCGTATGACGTGTTTCTGAACGCGAACCACCTGCCGATGCAGCCGCTGGCGGGCGAGTCGCGGGGGGCGTACAACCAGCGGCTGTACGCGGCGGTGCTGGCGCTGACGAAGCCGACGTTCGTAGGCCCGAACGATGGGACCTACGCGTAT
>JAJZFE010000241.1 GCA_021798655.1 Acidobacteriota bacterium
GCGTCCCCGTCACCGCAGATATCTCCACCGCGCAGCCGGGCGAGTACGGCTTCTTCGGCCGCGGCGGGCAGTTCTTCCTCGCAGAGACGCTTCGCACCACCTTCGATCTCTTCCACGGCGACACCACTGCGTTCCGGCCGGTGGACTGGCGCATCCGCGTGACCCCGGCAGCGAACCTGAACTACCTCGCCGTGCGCGAGAACGGCATCGTCTCCCCTGATGTCTCCAGGGGCACCACGCGCTTCGACGACCACGTCGGGCTGCAGGAGGCCTTCGGCGAGATCAAGCTGCACGACTTCGGTCCGAACTACGACTTCGCGAACCTCCGCCTCGGCATCCAGCAGTTCGTCTCCGACTTCCGCGGCTTCCTCTTTGCCGACGAGCAGCCCGGCGCGCGGCTCTTTGGCAACCTGAAGTCCAACCGCTATCAGTGGAACCTCGCCGCCTTCGACCTGCTCGAAAAGGACACCAACAGCGGCCTGAACACCTTCCACCGCCGCGGCCGTGAGGTCGCCATCGCGAACGTTTACATCCAGGACTTCCTCACCCAGGGCTACACCGCGCAGTTCAGCTACCACTTCGTGCGCGACAACGGCAGCACGCACTACGACGACAACGGCTTCCTCGTCCGCCCGGCACCCATCGGCAACGCTGTGCCGCACCGCATTGACACGCACTACGCCGGCTGGACGGGCGACGGCCACATCCATCGCGTCAACATCACCCACGCCTTCTACCAGGCCTGGGGCACGGATACCTACAACCAGATCGCCGGTCGCCGCAACGACATCAACGCACAGTTCGCTGCGGTCGAGCTTTCGCGCAGCCACGACTGGCTCCGGTACCGCGTCTCCGCGCTGTACGCCTCCGGCGACGACACGCCGCGCGACGGCACCGCACGCGGCTTCAGCTCCATCGTCGATGCCGAAGCCTTCGCCGGTGGCGAGTTCAGCTTCTTCAACCGCGAAGGCATCCGCCTGACCGGCACCGGCGTCGCGCTCAACGCGCCGGACAGCTTTCTGCCCGACCTCCGCTCCAGCAAGGACGAGGGCCAGTCCAACTTCAACAACCCCGGGCTCTACCTCTACAACGCCGGCGCGGACGCGCAGCTGCTGCCTACGCTGAAGCTCTCGGCCAACGTCAACTTCATGCAGTTCGCGCGCACGCAGCCGCTCGTCTTCCTGCTGCAGCAGAACGGCATCCGCCGCACGCTCGGCACCGACGCCAGTTTCGGCGCAGTCTATCGCCCGTTCCTCTCCGACAACGTCGTCCTCACCGGCGGCGTTGCTACACTCGTCCCTGGCCGCGGCTTTCGCGATATCTACACCGCGCAAACCCTCATCTCCGTCTTCGCCACCGTCCGCTTTCAGTTCTGAATGCTTCACCCAAGAGAATCGATGTCTATACTGGCGCACATGCCCCGCAACACGATCGCCCGCCGCACGCTCGCAGCGTTCTTCACGACGCTGGCGTGCCTGCTCGGCATCGCGGCGCTGCATAACCCTGCCACCGTCCGCGCGCATCAGCAGCAGCACACCGGCATCTTCCACGCCGCGCACAACAAGGACGCGCCGGAGCCGATGCTCTCGTATCCGCAGCGTGGCGAAACCCCCGACCAGGCCGCAGCAGCTTCGGCCGGCTGCATCAGCTGCCACACCGGCATCGAGCACCCCAACATGCACGCCGAAGACACCGTGCAGCTCGGCTGCGTGGACTGCCACGGCGGCGACGCGACCATCCACCTCGCGGGCAGCAAGGGCTCCGCAGACTACGCCATCGCCGAGCGCAAGGCGCACGTCCAGCCGCTCTTTGCCGAAGACGCTGCGCGCGGCGGCCATCCTGTGCGCGCCTACACCCGCTGGGTGCATGAGAGCCTGGCCTTCATCCGCTTCGCCAACCCCGGCGACCTCCGCATCGCACCACACACCTGCGGCGTCTGCCACATGGCAGAGACGCGCAACGTTCGCACCAGCATGATGACCACCGGCGCCATGCTATGGGAGGCCGCGCTCTACAACAACGGCGCCTACCCGTACAAGAACGCGCACTTTGGCGAGGCCTACGACGAGAACGGCCAGCCCGCACGCATCCGCACCTTCCCGCCGCCCACACCCGAAGAGACGCGCACCAAGGGCGTGCTGCCGTACCTCGATCCGCTGCAGCGCTGGGAGGTCTCCGAGCCCGGCAACATGCTGCGCGTCTTCGAGCGCGGCGGCGGCCCGCGCAGCGAGATCGGCAACCCCAGCACCGACGAGCCCGCCGGCCAGCCCGACCTCAAGCTCTCCGACCGCGGCCTCGGCACCGAACTGCGCACCGACCCCGTCTTCCTCGGCCTGCAGAAGACGCGACTGCTCGACCCCATCCTCTCCATGCCCGGCACCAACGACCAGCCCGGCGACTATCGTGCCTCCGGCTGCTCGGCCTGCCACGTCCTCTACGCCAACGACCGCGACCCCGTCCACAGCGTGCAGCTCGCCGCCTTCGGCAACGAGGGCCACAGCCACTCGCTCGACCCCACCATCGACAAGTCCCAGAGCGGACACCCGCTGCAGCACGTCTTCACTAAGTCCATCCCCTCCAGCCAGTGCATGACCTGCCACATCCACCCCGGCACCAACATGGTCACCACCTACTACGGCTTCACATGGTGGGACAACGAGGCCGACGGCGACCGCATGTACCCCGCGCATCAGCACGACCCCACGCTGCAAGAGGTCCACGACACCGACCTCCGCAACCCCGAAGGCTCTGCCGCGCGCGGCAACTGGGGCGACCCGAAATTCCTGCAGCAGATCGGCCTGCCCGCCACAACGCCCGGCTCCCTCAACGCCACGCTCAAAGACACGCAGTTCGCCGACTTCCACTCCCACGGCTGGGTCTTCCGCGCGGTCTACAAGCGCGACCGCCACGGCCATCTGCTCGACCAGGACGGCAACCTTCTCCCTGACACCAGCGACTCCCTCGGCAAGGCCGTCCACCTCGAAGACATCCACCTCGAAAAAGGGATGCAGTGCATCGACTGCCACTTCACGCAGGACGCGCACGGCAACGGCAAGCTCTACGGCGAGACGCGCAACGCCGTCGAGATCGGCTGCGTCGACTGCCACGGCAGCATCTACTCCAAAGCCACGCTCAAGACCTCCGGCCCGGCCAGCGCGGGCGATGAGTCCAGCAACCTCCTCCGCCTGCGCACACCCTTCAAGCAGCCGCGCTTCTACTGGCGCGACGGCAAGCTCTTCCAGCGCTCCAACGTCACCGAAGGCATGGAGTGGGAGGTCGTGCAGACGCTCGACACCATCACCCCCGGCAACGCGCACTACAGCGAAAAATCGCGTCTCGCAAAAACATTGCAGAAGGACGGCGTCACCTGGGGCCACGTCGACGACATGCAGAAGATGGCCCACGCCGACTCACGCATGACCTGCTACAGCTGCCACTCCTCGTGGACCACCTCCTGCTTCGGCTGTCACCTCTCCATGACCGCCAACCAGAAGATGCCCATGCTGCACAACGAGGGCGAGACCACCCGCAACTACACCAACTACAACTTCATGGTCCTTCGCGACGACGTCTACATGCTCGGCGTCGATGGCACCGTCACCGGCAACAAAATTGCCCCCGTGCGCTCGGCCTGCGCCGTCGTCGTCAGCTCGCAGAACGCCAACCGCAACTGGCTCTACCAGCAGCAGCAGACTGTCTCCGCGCCCGGCTTCAGCGGCCAGGCCTTCAGCACGTACGTGCCGCACACCGTCCGCGCCAAAGAGACCAAGACCTGCACCGACTGCCACGTCTCCGCCGCCGGCGACAACAACGCATGGATGGCGCAGCTGCTCGTCCAGGGCACCAACTTCCTCAACTTCATGGGCAAGTACATCTACGTCGCCGACGGCCGCAGCGGCTTCGCAGCGGTGCCGGTCGCCGCCAGCACCGAGCCCCCCGCCATCGCCGGCTCTGACCTCCAGCACCTCGCCTACCCCGACGACTACGCCCGCTTCCTCCAGCAGGGCCGCGAACTGAAGACCGCCTACACCCACGGCGGCGACGACGTGCAGGACCTCCAGCTTCGCGGCGAGTACCTCTACGCCGCCGACGGTGCCAACGGCTTCCGCATCTTCGACGTCGCCAACGTCGACGTCAAGGATGTCTCGCAGCGCGTCAGCACCGCGCCGGTCTCGCCGCTCGGCCAGCGCTTCTATCTCAAAACAAAGTTCGCCACCGCCGTCGCCAGCCCCTCCACGCTCGCGCTCGACCCGCTTCGCAAGCAGATCCCCGAGAACGAGGAGCAGGCCATCGCTCCGCTCTACGCCTTCCTCTACGTCACCGACAGGTACGAGGGCCTCATCGTCGTCGGCGACCCAGCCACCGGCGTCGGCACGCTCCTCGACGGCAACCCGCGCAACAACTTCCTCAAGCGCGCCGTCACCTTCAACCCCGACGGCAAGCTCAACGGCGCACGCCGCATCACGCTCGCCGGCACCTTTGCCTACATCCTCTGCGACCGCGGCCTCGTCGTCGTCAACCTCGCCGACCCGCTCCACCCCGTCATCACCGCCGAGATCACGTCGCCGCTCACCCAGCCCACCGGCATCGCCGTGCAGTTCCGTTACGCCTTCGTCACCGACGCCGAGGGCCTCAAGGTCTTCGACCTCACCGACCTCGCCCATCCTCGCCGCGTCGGCACCACGCTGCCTCTCGAAGGCGCGCGCAACATCTACGTCGCCCGCACCTACGCCTACATCTCCTCCGGCACACACGGCATCCACATCGTCGATGTCGAAGCCCCCGAGCACCCCAGGCTCGACCAGACCTTCACCGCCAACGGCGCGCTCAACGACGTGAACGACCTCAAGATCGGCATGGTCTCCTCCAGCCAGTTCGCCTTCGTCGCCGACGGACGCAACGGCATGAGGATCATCCAACTCTTCTCGCCCAAATCCACGCACGAGTTCTACGGTTTCAGCCCGCAGCCCACGCCGCAGCTCATCGCCACCTGGAAGAGCTCGTCCCCCGCACTCGCCATCTCAAAGGGTGTAGACCGCGACCGCGCCGTCGATGAGAGCGGCAACCAGCTCACCGTCTTCGGTCGCCGCGGCGCACGCCCGCTCAACGCCACCGAGTTGCAACGCATGTACCTCCGCGCCGGCCAGCTCTACACCGTCACCGACACCCCACCCGCCCCCGCACAGTAACGATCCCACTCACTCTGCTACCGAGCCATCAGTTCGACCGAAGCGAAACGCAGCGGAGAAACCCCCGCATTCCCTCGCCACCACCGCTACGGCCGCCCCAACTGCTCCAGCGCCAGGCCCTTCACCGTTAGCGCCGCCGTCTCCGGCCCGTGGTACACGTGGCACAGAAAGCATCCGCTCTCCGCGTGTCCACTGGCCAGCGCAGGCCCCTGCGGACTGCTGCGCCCATCATGGCACCTGCGGCATGTCTCAATCGAGGGCATCAGCACCTCATGCTCGCCGCCATCGCTCAACGCCTTCACGTGGCACTCCGCGCACGCCACCGCCCCATGCGCCGGATGGCTGAACACCGCATCCGGCAGCCACCTCTGCGGCTGTGCTACAACCTGATACACCGGCAGCGACCCATCGCTCGGAATTCCCGCATCGGCCTTGTGACACAGCCCGCAGCGCTCGCGCCACAGAATCGTCTCCGCACGCATCACGCTCACCTGCACCCACTGCTGCTCGTTCTTCGGGGCCGCCATCTGCATCATCCCCGGCACGGCCTGCTGCATCGGCCAGTGCTTGATCTCGTCGCTCACCACCTGCGGATGCTGCTCGGCAAACTGTGTGAGGCTCGCACGGACAAACGCATCCACCTCTGTCGGCGACTTGTGCGGGGCCTCTGCCTGCACGTGCACATCAAACCCCAGCGAGTGGCAGCTTCGGCAGCTCTTCTCAAAGCTCACCGGCTGCATTCCATTGCCTTGCCGACTGTCCGCACGCAGCGTCGCCGCATGGCACGTCGCGCACTCCAGCGTCACCGGCCCGGTTGGCCCCTTCAGCCCGGCGCGCATATGCTCCGCATGGTTGAAGGCCAACGCCGTCGCGGCCTTCTTCTCCGCATCGCTCGCCTTCTGCAACGGCTCAAACTCCGGATGCCCACTCGCAAACGAGGTCACACTCGCCGCCACCTTCAGCACGCCGCTC
>JAJZFE010000168.1 GCA_021798655.1 Acidobacteriota bacterium
AGACACCCTCCCAGAAGGGCGGGGACGAAGAGGAGGAACATTCCGGTGGGCCGGGCTGCAGCAACTCGCATGGGTCGTCTCCGTCACGATGAGATTGAAGCAAAGATGAGATTGACAGTGCGTTCTCACTTAACTACATCGGAACGGCGGCGCGAGGGCAAGGCGCATAGACGATCTCAATCCTGCGGATTGGCGATCCGATGGGAGTCCGAGGGAGCTTTGGTCCGAGGCGCGGGAGAAGACCTTGCGTCGGCGCGGCGGTCGAGCGGCCCAGCCTGCGAGGCTGCGCCTATAATGGCAGGGATGCCGTTTTCCGCCCATTGCAGCCCTCGAAGCTATCGGACTTTCGCGTTCATTCTGCTGGGGATATGTGCTGCGATGCGTATTGCGGCGGCGGCCCCGGCAACGCCGCAGACCTCCGCCGCGCTGCCGGGCGGACGCATGGTGCTGGTGCTGCCGTTTGAGAACCGGACCGGGGACACGTCCCTGAACTGGATCGGCGATTCGTTTCCGTACACCCTGAACAAGCGGCTGGAGTCGGTGGGCGTGCTGACGATCTCGCACGACGACCGCGCCTACGCCTACGACCATCTGGGCCTGCCACCGGAGTTTCATCCTTCGCGGGCGACGACGATCCGCATCGCACAGCAGCTGGACGCGAACTACGTGATCATCGGCAGCTACACGGTGGACACGGAGCCGGGCAAGACTGCCGCCAACAAGGGCGGCGACACGACGAGCGCTCCGGCCTCGACGAACGTTGCGGCCTCGACGAACGTTGCGACCTCGACAAACGCGGCGACCTCGACAAACGCGGCGACCTCGACGAAGCGGATTCACATCCAGGCACGCGTGTTGTCGGTGGACGACCTGACGCTGACCTCGCCGGTGGAGGACTCCGCAGAGCTGTATCGGCTGCTGGATGCGGAGAACGCGGTTGCGTGGAAGGTGGCGCGGACGCTGGACCCGCACTTCAGCGTGGCGGAGCCGACGTTTCTGGCGGCGTCCGGCGTACCGCTGCCGGCGTTTGAGGACTACATCCGCGGCATTGACGCGACCGTGGCGGGCGAGAAGATGAAGCGGCTGCAGGCGGCCGTGGAGCAGGTGCCGACGTATGTGCCGGCGCTGCTGGCGCTGGGCAAGGAGCAGTTCGCGCAGAAGCAGTATGCCGCCGCGGCGACGACGCTGGCGCGCGTGCCGCAGAGCGATCGCCAGGCGCTGGAGGCAGGCTTCTACCTGGGGCTGGCGCGATTCAACACGGCCAACTATGCTGCGGCGGCCGATGCGTTCGGGTTTGTGGCCACGCGGCTGCCGCTGCCCGAGACGGTGAACAACCAGGCGGTGGCGCTGAGCCGCCAGGGCCGCGATGCGGTGGCGCTGTTTCAACGGGCTTCGAGCGCGGACCCCAGCGACGAGGACTATCGGTACAACCTGGCGGTGGCGCTGTTTCGGCGGGGTGACACGGATGGCGCGCAGCGCGAGGTGACGGCTGCGCTGCAGTTGAAGCCGAACGACAGTGAGGCCGTGGCGCTGAGGAACGAACTGGGCCGGGTGCCTGCGAACTCGCGACTGAGCAGCGACAGCACGGGCAGCTTCAGCGCGGAAGAACGGATTCGGCGCAGCTACTCGGAGACAGGGTTTCGGCAGGCGGCGTTTTTGCTGGACCAGATGCGCACGGCACGGCTGGCGCTGCTGCCGGCGTCCGCGCGGGCGGAGGAGTATACCCGGCAGGGACGGGAGTACCTGGCCGAGGGCCTGCTGCCCGAGGCCGAGGGCCAGTTCCAGGCGGCGATCGACGCTGTGGGCAATACGCCGGGAGCGGCCGACGCGCATACGGGGCTGGCCCAGATTCGCGATGCGAGCGGCGATGCGACGCAGGCTCGGGTGCAGGCGAACCTGTCGGTGCAGCTGAAGCCGACGGCCGGCGCGTGGATGGAGCTGGCGCGGCTGGACATGGCGGCGAACAACCTGCTGAACTGCGCGGAAGATGTGACGCACGCCCAGCAGCTGGAACCGACGAACTCCGCGGCCAAAGCGATGCGCGGGTTGCTGCAGCAGCGCGGCCAATGGGTGCCGGCACCGTGATGGGACACCCATGAGTGCAGACCACGTGGTGCTGCTGCTGAGTGCGGGGATCGGGCTGATCTACATCGAGCTGAACCGGCCGGGGAGGGTGGTGCCGGGAGCGCTGGGAGTGCTGTGCACGCTGCTGGCGGCGGCGGCGCTGGGCCGGCACGGGGTGCGCGGAGAGGGAATCCTGCTGCTGGCGGCCGGCGCGATGGTGCTGGCGAGCGATCTGGTGCGTCCAACGGGCATACCGCTTGCTGTGATCGCAGCGGCCGCCCTGTGCCTCGGTCTGCACGAACTGACGGGCGGCGATGGCAGTGCGGTGACGTGGCCGGTTGCGGTTGGCTGCGGGCTGGCAATCGGCGCGGGCACCTCGGTGCTCACACGGATTGCACGACGCGCCCGCGTCAACAAGCGAAAGGTTTAGACTATGGAGAGACCTGCAACTCGGTCCCTACGGAAGGCGGCTGCTACGGCGACGCCTTCAGGAAAGAACAGTGCGCCTTGGTGCGCCCGGAGCCTCACAGACTTGATTCGCAAAGCCTCGACTCTACACACCGCCCTTCTGCTGGTCTGCAGCGCCACCAGCGCCGTTGCCCTGGCCCAGTCCGACGTCCCCATGACCCCGCTGCAGAAGCAGATCCACCGGCTTGACCTGGGCATCACGGCCGTGGGCATCTACACGACGAAGACCAGCGGGCCGGTGTCCTCGCCCGTGGCCAACCAGGGCAACGGCGTGGTGAGCCAGGATGGGTCAACCACCGTGGGCGAACTGGGCGAGCTGCGCTACATCGTGAAGCCGTACATCGGCTTCGAGTTCAACTACGGCAACTCGCGCTACACGGAACACTTCTCGGTGGCTCCTTCGGAGATCCAGGTGAAGGTGAACGAGTACACGCTGGGCTACATCGCGCTGCCGCCGCATGAGATCCTCGGGCTGCAGCCGTATGTGGGAGGCGGTGCCGGCACCATGGCCTTCAAGCCGACGGCGTTCGGCGGCCAGGGAGCACCGGAGCAGGCGCGCGCCATGTACTACTACACGCTGGGCGTGCAGAAGTACATGGACGACGCGCAGCACTTCGGCCTGCGCGCAGGCTTTCGCGAGACGTTCTTTCTGGGCCCGGACTTCGGGCAGAACTACCTCACCATCCTGAAGCACACCACGACGCTGGAGCCGCAGGTGGGCTTCTACGTACGTTACTAGGGCCCCCGCTGTACCCATCCCCACTCTGCTGAAGGCCTATGAGCGAGCCTATGAGCTATCTGCGTGAACAGGACGATTACAGCGACCCGCAGCCGGATTCGCTGCGCTCGGACGACTCGCTGGCACACAAGGACCACGAGCTGACGCTGAGTTCGGCTGCGATCTTCGGGATCTTCTTCGGCCAGGTAGTGCTGTGCGGGATCTTCTTCGGGTTTGGGTACTCGATGGGCGGACACCGCTCGACGGGGCCCGCCGAGACGGCCACAGCGGCGACGCCCGCCAGCAGCGCGGACTTCAGCGGCTTCAAGCCCGCTGCGGGGCAACCCGCCGGCGCGCGCGCTGCCGTCCCTGTGACGCCGACGGCTGCGGCGAACGACGATGCTGGATCGTCAGCGCCTCCTGCGCGCATCGAACCCGTCCACATTGAGCCGGCAACAACGGTGCCTTCCAGTTCGACCGCACCCGCGGCGAGGCAGCCCGCGCCTGTTGTCCGCGCCACGCCGGCCGCTACGGTGAAGCCGGCCGCCGCAGCGACGCAAGGGCTCTGGGTGCAGGTCGCGGCGATCTCGGTCACGCATCCTGAGGATGCGACGCTGCTGCAGAATGCGCTGCGCGCCAAGGGCTACAGCGTCTCGCAGCACTCCGGTCCGGACAGCTTTATTCATCTGCTGCTGGGGCCGTACAGCGACCGCGCTGCAGCCGATGCGATGCGTCAACGCCTGGCCACCGACGGCTACACGGCCTACATCAAGTAGCCGCGCCTAACGTGACGCAGCGGTGAGCGCCTGCTGCATCGCGGCGCGCACGGCGTCCATCAAATCCTCTTTGCTGACGTAGTCCTGCGGCCGCAGCGACGGCAGAAACTGCACCACGGCCTCCCCTGCTCCGGCGCGTGGGTCGATCTTCCAACCACCGCGCGGCATCATCGCCGCCGTGCCGCGAATCACGATGGGCACCATCGGCGCGCCGGTCTCCGCAGCGAGAAAGAACGCTCCCTTGCGAAACGGCAGCAGGTTGCCATCGGGCGAGCGCGTGCCCTCGGGGAAGATGGTGATGTGCAGGCCGCTGCGCAGCGCCTCGGCTGCGGCCTCCACGCTCTTCTGCGCCTCTTCGCGCGAGTGGCCGCGCGACACCGGCACAAACTTGCCCATCCGCATCGCCGTACCCAGCAGCGGAATCTTCATCAGCGACTTCTTCAAGAAGACGCTCGTCGTGCCGGGAATCACCGGCAGCAGCACCGGCGGGTCGAGGTTGGAGACGTGGTTGCTGAGGAAGATGCACGACTCGCCGGCAGGAACATTCTCCGCGCCCTCCACGCGCACGCGGATGCCGGCGGCGCGCACGCCCAGCCGAATGATGCTCATGCCCCAGCCGTACATCATGCGAAAGTTGCCGCGCAGTGCGGACCAGGTAATCCCGACAGCGGCGGCGGGCGCGCCGAGCAACACGAACACGAACAACATCCTGAGAGCGGCAAACATATCGATACAGGATACCCTGCCCACCCGCATTGCTGATTACAATTTAGCGATGAACGCTGCTGTGCCGACTGCAACAGATTTCGTGATTCGTGCCGCCAACAACGACGATGTGCCTGCGATCCTTGCACTGGTGGAGGCCTCCGTGCGCGGTCTGCAGGCGCACGACTACTCGCCCAGCCAGATTGATGCGTCCATCGGCACGGCGTTCGGCGTGGACCGGCAACTGATCGCCGACCAGACGTACTTCGTCGTCGTGCCGCGCAATGAGCCGGAGCGGCTGGTGGCCTGCGGCGGATGGAGCTATCGCAGCACGCTGTGCGGCAGCGACGCGATGGCCGTCACCGTGACCGGCACCGCGCGCAGCGCCAGTGTGCTGGACTGCGCGAAAGACTATGCAAAGATTCGCGCCATCTTCGTGCATCCGGACTGGGCGCGGCGCGGGCTCGGCTCCAGCGTGCTGGCACACTGCGAAGCCGCAGCGCAGGCCGCAGGCTTTACGCGCTTTGAGATGGGCTCCACGTTGACCGGCGTGCCGCTCTATACGCTGAAGGGATATGCCGAGCAGTCGCGCAGCTCTGTGCCGTTGCCCAACGGCGAGGCGCTCGAAGTCGTCATCATGAACCGAACCCTGTAGCAGCGCACGGCAATGCGCTCCAGCAGCTACCGTGGGCCCAAGGCGGCGGGCAGCTTGTTGTAGATGTCGCCGAAGCCGCCGTTGGAGAGAATCGCGATCACATCACCAGGCTGCATGTGCGGCGCGCACTGCGCGACGATGGCGTCGGCATCGGCGCAGAGCACAGCATGAACCCCGCGAGCCTGCAGTCCAGCAACAACCTGCTGCGGATCAAGCCGTTCGTTCACCGGAATCGCTTCACTCTTGAAGACCGCTGCGAGCACGACTTCATCCGCCAGCGCGAGCGAGTCGACCAGCTCGTGTTCGAAGACGCTGCGACGCAGCGTGTTCGATCGCGGCTCCAGCACAGCCCACAGGCGGCGGCCGGGATAGGCACTGCGCAACGCGCGCAGCGTCTCGCGAATCGCCGTGGGATGATGCGCGAAGTCGTCGATCACGGTGATGCCTGCGACCTCTGCGCGTACTTCAAGCCTGCGCTTCACGCTCTGGAAGCTCGCGAGTGCTGCCACGATGGCCGCTGCCGGTACGCCCTGCCCTGCTGCAAGAGCGGCTGCGGCGGTCGCGTTCAACGCGTTGTGCTCGCCGGCCATCGGCAGCGTGAGCCGCGCGAACGCAGCCCCATCGCGCAGCAGGGTCCACGTGCTCTTCGCGCCGAGTTGCAAGTCGACGACGCGCCACTTCGATCTCTCAGCAAAGCCGTAGCGCTCCACCGCGCAGAACGCCTTCGCACAACACGCGGTGACGTTTTCGCTGCCGTCAAACGCAA
>JAJZFE010000215.1 GCA_021798655.1 Acidobacteriota bacterium
AATGCGGGCAAAGACCCTTGCAGTCCTCCCGGCAGAGCGTCCGTCCGGGCAGGGTCAGCAACACCTGCTCGCGCACGGCGTCCTCCAGCAGCAGGCCGCTCTGTTCATAATACCCGATTTCCGTCTCATCTTCCGTAATTGCGTGCTCGCCGGGTGCATTATCGACACCCCCGGGCCTGAAAATCAGGTCAAACGTCCCCTCCAGCGGCTGCTCCACCGGCTCCAGGCAGCGCGCACACAACTGCTCGAACCTGCCAGAAAAGCCAGCCCGCAGCCGAATATCCTCGACAAACTCCTTCGGCCCGCGGTGCTCCACGATCAACTCCGCCTGACCCTTCACGGTGAGCGGCCCCACCTGGCGTATGTCCGGCGCATACTCAATCGCACCCTCCGCGATCGATTCATCCAGCTTCAGCGGCTCGTCAACAAGTTGTGCAGGGGTAATGACCATGCCTTAACCGTAGGACTACCCCGCCCCCACGTCAACAAACCCCGCCCAGCAGGGAATCAGCGGCTATTCCTTGGGCTCCCCCTCGTCCCCAAACAGCCGAATCCCCGCCACCCCCGCCGCCCCTGCCTCGACGCACCGCCCCGCGCTCTCCCACGTCACGCCGCCCAGCGCCAGCACCGGAGTCCCGCCCGCTCCACCGGCCGCCGCGCAGGCCTCCCGCAGATGCTCCAGCCCGACCCCGGCAACAACCACCTCTCCCGCCACCCGCTTCTCAAACACCGGCCCAAACAGGATCAAATCCACGCCCTGATCCACCGCCCGCCGCACCTCCGCCAGCGTATGGCACGACGCACTGACCATCGGCTCGCCCGCACCTGCCGCCGCAAACGCCTGCCGCACCTCCGCCGCCGTCCGCTCCCCCACCCGAGACGTCAGGTGCACCCCATCCGCCCCCGCCGCCACGGCCACCTCTGCCGGCCCATTCACCAGCAGCTTTGTCCTGCCGCCAGCCTCGCGCAACCCCGCCCGCATCGCTGCCGCCAGCCTCACCAACTCCTCGGGCGCAAGGTGCTTCTCCCGAAGCTGCACAAACTCCACCCCCAGCTCCGCCCACCGCCGCGCCAGCGACAGCGCCTTCCAACCCTCTCCCCCCGTAATCGCGCAGCGCAGCATCCTGAAAGTGTAGCCGCCTCGCCCGCTACCGCTGGCACGCCGGGCAATACACCGTCGTCCGCCCGCCCACGACGATCTTCTTCAGCGCCGTCCCGCAGTCCAGGCAGTCCTCCCCGGCGCGCCCGTACACCTTGTGCTCGAGCTGAAAGAATCCCCGCACCCCATCCGCGTCCACATAGTCCGACACCGACGACCCACCCAGCTCAATCGCATGGGCCAGCACCTGCTGCAGCGCCCGATGCAGCCCACCCAACTCCGCCTTCGTCAGCCGCCCCGCCTGTTTGCGCGGACGAATCCCCGCCCGAAACAAGCTCTCATCGGCGTAAATATTCCCCACCCCATGCAGAATCGACTGGTTCAGCAGCGCCGCCTTGATCGCGAGCCTTCGCCCCTTGAACAACCCCGAAAACTCTTCTGCCGAAATCGTCGTCGGCTCCGCCCCCGGCCCTGCATATCCACCCGCCTCGGTCACCACCGACAGCCTTCCAAACCTCCGCGGGTCGACAAACCGCACCTCGCGCCCATCTCCCAACGACAGCACAGCATGCGTATGCGGCGGCAGCGCCACCTCCGCCTGCGACACCAGCAGCCGCCCCGTCATCCCCAGGTGCACCAGAAACTGCGCCGGCGCCTTGTCCTTCCGCGCGAGGTCCATCACAATCGTCTTCCCCACCCGCCGCACGCGCTCAATCCGCGCCCCGGCCAGTGCCTCTGCAATCTCCGCCTCGCTGGACTTGAACGTCTGCGGTTTCCCGCTGGTCCACACGCGTTCGATCCGCTGTCCGCGCACCCGCGCATCCACCCCATTGGCAACCGTCTCGACCTCAGGCAACTCTGGCATAGCCTTTAGATTACCCACGCCTTCAATCGACGCGCATAGAATGTCGGCATGTCCACCAGCGCCGTCGCCGACAACTTCCTCGCCTACGCCGTCAAGCGCCTCGAACACCTGCAGAAGACCATTGCGGCCTGCCTCGACAAGCTCACCGAAGATCAGATCACTTATCGCAGCGGCGACTACGAAAACTCCATCGCCAATCTCCTCGTGCATCTCGAAGGCAACATGCGCCAGTGGATCCTCCACGGCATCGACGACCAGCCCGACGTCCGCCAGCGCGACGCCGAGTTCGCCCTGACCCTTGCCATTCCTCCCGCCGAAGCCCGCGCCCGCTTCAACGCCACCATCGAGGAGTCCGCCCGCGTCATCGCCGCCCTTCCGCCTGACCGCCTGCTCGCCATCATCGACCCGCAGCCCACCGGCCTCGCCCGCCACGTGACCATCCTCGAAGCCATCTTCAAGATCGTCGGCCATGTCGAGACGCACACCGGCCAGATCATTCTGCTCACCAAGCAGCTCACCGCCGCCGACCTCGATCTCACCATCCCCCGCAAGCGATAAACGCCTCGATTCGGCTCCGCAGGCGCTTCGAACAAACTCCACAGGCGGCCCGGTATAAAATGAATCATGGGCGCGAGCGGTTCCCTCGGGAATTACGCTGCGCGCACTTCCCCCCGAGCATCACCCCGGAGCCAGACCTCTCGTGAGCCAAACCGAAATCACCTCTTCGCAGCGTGTGCCACGCCGTACGTCCGCCGTCATTCTAGGAGCCCAGTGGGGTGATGAAGGCAAGGGTAAGATCGTCGACGTCCTCAGCGAAAAGTTCGACATCGTCGCCCGCTACGCCGGCGGCCACAACGCCGGCCACACGGTCATCATCCACGGCAAGAAGTTCGTCCTCCAGCTCATTCCCTGCGGCGTTCTCCGTCCCGGCTGCAAGGGAGTCATCGGCAACGGCGTCGTGCTCGACCCCATGGCCTTTCTCGGCGAAGTCCAGAAGCTCAAGGACGCCGGCATTCCGGTCGACGGCAAGCTCTTCATCTCCAACCGCGCCCAGGTCATCCTGCCCTACCACCGCATGATTGAGCTCGCCGCGGAGACCGCACCCGGCCGCCAGACCATCGGCACCACCCGCCGCGGCATCGGCCCCGCCTACGAGGACAAAATCCATCGCAACGGCCTTCGCGTCGTCGACCTGCTCAACACCTCGCTCCTGCGCACTCACATCAACAACGCCTGCCACGAGAAGAACACCATCGCCCACGCACTCTTCGGCACCGAGCCGCTCGACCCCAAGCAGATGTACGAGGACTACGTCCGCGCCGCCGAGCAGATCGCTCCCTTCGTTGCCGACACCGCCTACATGCTCAACGACGCCATCAACGCCGGCCAGAACGTCATGTTCGAAGGCGCCCAGGGCGCGCTGCTCGACATCGACCACGGCACCTACCCCTTCGTCACCAGTTCGTCCTCGACCTCCGGCGGCGCAGTCACCGGCACCGGCGTCGGCCCCACCAAAATCGGCACCGTCATCGGCGTCACCAAGGCCTACGTCACGCGCGTCGGCGAGGGCCCGTTCCCCACGCAGATCGACGGCTACTCCGCCGACCTCCTCCGCGCCCGCGGCCAGGAGTACGGCGCAGTCACCGGCCGTCCGCGCCGTTGCGGCTGGCTCGACCTTCCGCTCCTGCGCTACTCCAACATGATCAACTCCACCGAGT
Organism: Acidobacteriota bacterium; assembly: GCA_021798655.1. Next base: position 3,683 of record JAJZFE010000215.1, read on the forward strand.
GGCTCGTCGTCACCAAGATGGACGTCCTCGACGAGTGCGACGAGATTCCCGTCTGCACCGCTTACGAGATTGACGGCAAGATCACCGACGTCATCCCCGCCGACGTGCGCGGCTTCAAGTCAATTCATCCTATTTACACCACACTCAAGGGCTGGAAGTGTTCCACTGAGGGCATTACCGAGTACGACAAGCTCCCCAAACTCGCTCAGGAGTATCTCGAGTTCGTCCAGCGCGAGAGCGGCGCCAAGATCGGCATGATCTCCACCGGCCCCGACCGCGTCCAGACCATGACGCAGCCTGGCTTCGACGAGTTGTTCCGTTAGCTCTGAGCGCGCTTCGAGCTTTTAGCTTCCAGCTACGGCTCCAACACCGGACGCCTCAGGGCCCCAACCAACTTTGAGCCACAAGAAGTTAAAAGCCAGCACCACCGTCTCACCAAGGAACCTATGATCAGCTTCACCGTACGTATGACCTTCCGCTCCGACGACCGCGACGAGATCGCCCAGATCCTCCGCGAGCTCACCCGTCTCACCCGTCAGGAGGAAGGCTGCATCACCTACATTCCCCACGTCGTCGACGGCAACCCTGATACCGTCGTCATCTACGAGCAGTACCGAGACGAAGCCGCCGCCGAGTTTCACCGCGCCACCCCGCACTTTGCCAGGTACGCTGTCGGCGGTCTCTACCAGCGCATGCTCGAGCGCAACGTCGAGAACCTCACCGCCATTGCCTGACGCACCGCGCCTCGTGTTAGCCTGACTGCATTCAACCGCACCTGGAGCGCGGCGAAATGATGGTTCTTCACGCGATCGTCCGAAAGCGTTTTGACGTGGCCTCGATTTCCGGTCTACCATCCGGTACGCCCATGTTGCGCAGGCCACTCACCCATGTCGCCGCAATTCTCATCGCCGTCCTTCTGGTGGTGCCTTTTGTCTGCGCCCAGAAGAGTCCCATCCACCACAAGCGCAAGCACCTGGAGCGCGAGCAGATTGTGGCCCTGGAGCACGACTGGCAGCAGGCCATGCTCTCCAACGACGTGCCCGCCATGGACAACCTGCTCTCCGATGACTATCTCGGCATCTCCGCGAACGGAGAGGTCTTCACCAAGGTTCAGCAGTTGGATCACATGCGCGACCGGCAGTTCGTCATCACCGGCCTCGAGACCTCCGACCGCAAGATCAAGCTCGTCGGCAACATTGCCATCGTGACCTCGCTGGCCCAGGTCGAGGGCACCATCGACAACCAGACCCTGCACGGCCTCTATCGCTACACCCGCGTCTATCAGCGCCTGCCCGGCGGCATCTGGAAGATCACCAACTTTGAGGGAACGCCCATCACCCACGAGCAGCCCGGCCCGCCGCCAGAGCAATAGATCGGTGGCCTGAGCCTGCGAGGAGATGTCAGGGGTTGTACGGAGCTACGCTACGTCAGCCCGCACAACATCACCGCGCACCGACCCACACGTCTTGCGGTAAGTCTCCATCACATTCAGTCCCAGCAGGCGCCGGTCCAGTGAGCGCGTCCCACCCGTAAGTCTCGCGTCTTCCGGCTCGTGCAGCACATCGCTGTGCTGTTGCGCACTGATGCTGGACAGCTTTGTCCGTGTCTCCACGGCTCCATCCTGCGGCTGGATCATCACCTGCCCGGTAAACGGCAGCGACCAGGCACTTCCCCCGTGCCCGCTGCGCCTGGGCGACACCACCGGAATGTGCGCCACCTCACGATTTCCGCTGTTCCAGGAGTTCACACGTGGTTGCGGCATGTACGTCATAGTCAGCCTCCTGCGGAATTGTGAATTTGTCGTCACCAGCGCGTTCATCTTTTTGGATGCCGGCTCGCGGCAAAAAGGATGTACGTCCCCCACATGTATCTGAGCGCGCAGCATCGCCCTGCCCGCCTCATAGGACACCGCCGCTACGCCATGCGCCTCCCGGCCTCGCCACCGTGCCGTCGCCGGCCGTTTACGCCTGCTCGATCGTGTCCGCCGCCAGCGCCTCTCGCAGCCGCTGCCAGCTCATCTCCAGCATCTCCGGCAGAACCCGCGTCTCAGCCAGCACGCTCATAAAGTTGTTGTCCGCCGGCCAGCGCGGAACCGCATGCAGGTGCAGGTGCTCGGCGATCCCCGCGCCCGCGGCCTTGCCTAGGTTTAACCCAATATTCATCCCATGCGGCTGATACACCGCCTGCAGCACGCGTTCCGCCCGCCGCGTCATCCGCAGCAACTCGTCCGCCTCTGCCAGCGGCAGCGCCGCCAGCGACTGCTCATGCCGGTACGGCACCACCATCAGGTGTCCGCTGTTGTAAGGAAACGCGTTCAGCACCATGAAGCAGCTTTTCCCCCGCTCCAGCAGATAGATCGAAGCCTCCGCCTGCTCCCGCGCCATACCATGTTCCACCGCATAGTCCACTGCGGCAATCATGTTGCAGAAGACGCAATGCATCTAGATCGG
>JAJZFE010000338.1 GCA_021798655.1 Acidobacteriota bacterium
ATGCTGGGCGGCGTGAGCGCGGTGATCGAGTTTGCGGTGGGCGGGCTGGGCGTGCGGCACATTGCGGTGTGCGGGCACAGCGACTGCGGCGCGATGAAGGCGTTGATGAATCCGGAGAGCGTGGCGAAGATGCCGTCGGTGAAGAACTGGCTGAAGAACGCGCACACCGCGCTGAGCGTGGCCGAGACGCTGCACGAACGGTTGCCCGAAGGCGACCTGCTGCAGGAGTTGACCGAGCAGAATGTACTGCTGCAGCTGCAGCACCTGAAGACGCATCCTTCAGTGGCCGCGGCGATGGCGGCGGGGGAGCTGACGCTGTCGGGCTGGGTGTACGAGATTGGCAGCGGCGTGGTGCGGATGGCGGCCGATGGCAGCCATGTGTTTCGCGCGGTTCCTGGCGAGTAGTAAGCGGTAAACGCTAGACCGCAAACGCCAGACGGCAAGCGGTAAAGAAAACGCAGAGTCGGCGGAGGGGGCTGAGGTTTCGCGGAGGGGGAAGCTCTGCGAAACCTCGGCTGACTCTGGCTACTCTGCGTTTTCTGTTGACGAATTGACGAAGAGGCTAGGGCTTGGTGGCGGCTGCCGCAGCGTCGGAGCCGTGCTGCTTGACCATCTTGTTGTAGATGCCGAGCAGCAGGAAGGGCGCGACCCACTGGCCGATGTAAAGGGCCGGGTTGGCCTTCTCCTTCTGCACCGCGTTGATGGTGATGGACGCGGCGATGGAGGCGATGGCGAGGCCGAGAAAGAGGCTGGACGGCACGGGGGCGGTGTACTTTTCGATGGCGGCGGTGACCTGGTCTTCGTTGGCCTGGCCGGGTTGAACGCGGTAGTCGGTCATGGGGTTGGGTCTCCTCGGCGGGTTGCCGTTGTGTAGTAAGGATGCGCGCATCGGTGCAACGGAGGAAGGTCGGGGCGATGTTGGTTTGCGCGAGGCGAAAGGAAGACGCGGAATTTGTGATGACCGGAGGATTGCAGGCGGAGGTTGACTTTCGCAGGCGGGCAGACTAGCGTTAAAGCTAATGAACACTCTGCGCCACCATCATGGGCATCATCACCACGTGCATTGCACGTCGGCGGCTGTGTCCGGTATGGCGAAGTAGGCAAGAGAGAAACGCCCAACAGGACATCGAATACAAGCCCGCCGACGCGACAACGCGAGCGGGCTTTTTGCTGCGTAAATACAGCCAACGCCAAGGTCGCGAAGTACGCCCGGCACAGACGAAGGAGAGACATGGACGCGCCGAAGATTGATTTTGCGAAGGACAACGGCCTGGTGGCCGGCATTGTGCAGGATGCCGCGAGCGGCCAGGTGTTGATGCTCGGGTTTCTGAATGAAGAGAGCTACAGGAAGACGGTCGACTCGGGCTTTGTCACGTTCTGGTCGCGCACGCGGAGCAAGCTGTGGATGAAGGGCGAGACCAGCGGCAACCGGCTGCGCGTGGTGGAGGCGGCAACCGACTGCGACAACGACGCGCTGCTGTTCAAGGTCGTGGTCGAGGGCGATGGGCTGGTGTGCCACGAGGGCACGGTGAGCTGCTTTACGAAGCCGATCAAGCTGCAGGAAGCATGAGGCGTTCTCAGTTCTCAGTTCGCAGTTGTCAGTGGACAACGCCGAGCTGACGACTGGGGACTAACGCACGGACAACAGACAACGGAGAACTGAGAACCTTACGATGGCGAACAAACTGAAGCTGGGGATTCCGAAGGGCAGTCTGCAGGATGCGACGATTGCGCTGTTTGAGCGCGCGGGCTGGCGGATCTATGCGAGCGGGCGGAGCTACTTTCCGACCATCGACGACACCGAGATTGAGTGCATGCTGGTGCGCGCGCAGGAGATGGCGCGCTATGTGGAGCACGGTGCGCTGGATGCCGGGCTGACGGGCAACGACTGGGTGCTGGAGAACCAGAGCGATGTGCAGCGCGTGACGAGCCTGACGTACTCCAAGGCGAGCCGCACCAAGGTGAAGTGGGTGCTCGCGGTGCCGGAGGATTCGCCGTACCAGAAGCCGGAAGACCTGGCAGGGAAGACGATTGCGACCGAGCTGGTCGAGTTTTCGAAGCGCTACTTTGCGGAGAAGAATATTCCGGTGAAGGTGGAGTTCAGCTGGGGCGCGACGGAGGTGAAGCCGCCAACGCTGGCCGATGCGATCGTTGAAGTGACCGAGACGGGCAGCAGCCTGCGCGCGAACCGGCTGCGGATTATCGAGACGCTGATGGAGAGCGAGACGCAGTTCATCGCGAACAAGAGCGCGTGGGCCGACGGCTGGAAGCGCAGCAAGATTGAGACGCTGAGCCTGATGCTGAACGGCGCGATGGCCGCGCAGACGCAGGTGGGCCTGATGCTGAATGCGAAGAAGGCAGACCTGGACAAGGTGCTAAGCGTGCTGCCGGCACTGAACTCGCCGACGATCTCGCACCTGCAGGATGCAGAGTGGGTGGCGCTGAATACGATTCTGGAGACGCACACGGTTCGCGATGTGATTCCGAAGCTGAAGGCCGCGGGCGGCACGGGAATCGTTGAGTATCCGTTGAGCAAGGTTGTTCTGTAGCTGTTCTGTAGTTGTTCTATAGCCGCCGTTTGCAGGTGAAGGAGTGCGTGATGAGGATCTGGTTCTGGTTGCCGCTGGTGCTGGTCGTGGTTGGGCCGCTGGCGTGGTTCGGGCTGCAGAAGCTGCGTGAGATGCGTGCGCAGTCGAAGGGCGTCGCGGTGTACGCGACGATGATCTCGATGGAGCCGGTGAAGGTGTTCGGCAAATTTTCTGCGGCGATGAAGATCAACCTGTGGGTGCAGGCGCCCGGCGAAGAGCGTCGCTCTGTCTCGTTGACGAGCCGCATTCCGGAAGGGCAGAAGATTGAGGCCGGGATGATGCTGCCGGTGGTGATTGATCCGATGGACCCGAAGAAGATCTATCCGGCGAATGCGGAGTCGATGAAGCGGATTCAGCTGACGGGGTCGCGCGAGCAGCGGCGGATGATGCGCAAGCAGAAGCTGTAGGCATTCTTTGTAGGCAGGGAGAGCGGATGCGGATTTTGAAGACGTTCGGCGCAGGCGCGGACGCTGCGGCAGAGACCATTGCACAGCTGGAGCAGCGCGGCGCGACGAACACGGCGAAGGTCGACGGCGTGGTGCAGGAGATTCTGCGCGACGTGCGTGAACGCGGCGATGCGGCGGTGCGGGCGCTGTCGGCGAAGTTCGATGGCCTGAGCGACGAGCAGCCGCTGCGCGTGAGCCGCGACGAGATGCAGGCCGCGTGGGAGACCACCAGCGAAGAGTTGAAGGCCGCGATGCGAATGGCGCAGGCAAACATTCGCGCGTTTGCGGAGCGGCAGATGCCGAAGGCGTGGAGCCATCGGCCGAGCGAAGGCATGGAGGTGGGGCAGATTGTGCGGCCGCTGGGCAGCGTGGGCTGCTATGTGCCGGGCGGGCGGTATCCGCTGCCGAGCACGCTGCTGATGACGGTGACGCCGGCGCAGGTGGCGGGCGTGGAGCGGATTGTAGTGTGCTCGCCGAAGCCGGCGAAGGAGACGCTGGCCGCTGCGTGGCTGGTGTCGCGCGAGGCCGGCGGCGTGGTGGAGTTCTATCGCGTGGGCGGCGCGCAGGCGATCGCCGCGATGGCCTTTGGCACGGAGACGATCGTTGCAGTAGACAAGATCGTTGGGCCGGGAAACCTGTACGTGACGGCGGCGAAGGTGGCGGTGTCGCAGGAGGTGGGCATCGACATGCCGGCGGGGCCGACGGAGATTGTGGTGACCAGCGAGGTGGGCGATGCGACGGGCATCGCTGCCGACCTTGTCGCGCAGGCCGAGCATGATCCTGAGGCGCTGGCAGTGCTGATTACCAGCAACGAGCAGCTGGCCGAAGAGGTGGTGCTGGAGACGAAGCGGCAGTCGCAGACGAACGCGATTGCGATGCAGTCGCTGGCAGCGCAGGGATTCGCGTTTGTAACAGCGAGCGTGGACGAGGCTCGCGCGCTGACGAACAGGCTCGCACCGGAGCACCTGACCGTCGATGCAGGCGCGGATGTGCGCTGGGTGAAGAACGCGGGCAGCGTATTCATTGGCAACTATGCGCCGCAGTCGATGGGTGACTACATCAGCGGGCCGAACCACGTGTTGCCGACGGGACGCAACGGACGCGTGCGCGGCGGGCTGAGCGTGATGGACTTCGTAAAAGTGATTACCGTGCAGCAGTACACGCTGGATGCGCTGCGAGTCGTTGGGCCGCATACGATTGCGCTGGCCGAGGCTGAAGGCCTGGTGGGCCATGCCGAGAGCGTGCGCGTGAAGATGCGGTAAAGCAAGACAGCGGAATAGAGAGGCCTTATGAGTGTTGCATCGAAACTTGCTGCTGGAATCCCGCAGTCGCTGCTGGAGGAGTTGCGTGCCGAGGGAGGCCCGGATGCGGCGGCGCTGCTGCACAGCCTGAGCCATCTGCCGGCGGCGACGCGCGTGGAACCGCGGCGCGCGGTGCTGGCGATGCCGGAGTATCATCCGCCGCTGGCAGGCCGGGATGCACTGCGGCTCGACTTCAACGAGAACACGTTTGCGCCTTCTCCGCAGGTGATTGCGAAGCTGCAGACGCTGACGGCCGAGTCGATGACCATCTACCCGGAACGGCACGGCGTGGAGGCGATTGTAGCGCGGCACCTGGGGCTGAAGAGCGACCAGCTCATCCTGACCAACGGCGTGGATGAAGGCATTCACCTGATGGCGTGCGCGTTCCTGGATGAGGGCGACGAGGCGCTGATCTGCACGCCAACGTTCTTCATGTACGACGTGTCGATCAGCATGATGACCAGCGGGCTGAAGCGCGTGCAGTCCGACGATTCGATGGCGTTTCCGTTCGAGCGGTTCATGGAGGCGATCTCGCCGAAGACAAAGCTGATCATCGTGGCGAGCCCGAACAATCCGACGGGCACGACGGTGAGCCGCGAGCATCTGCTGGCGATTGCGAAGGCCGCGCCGCACGCCGTGTTGATGGTGGATGAAGCGTACTTTCACTTTCACGGCGAGAGCACGCTGCAGGATGTGCAGAGCGTGCCGAACCTGATTGTGGCGCGGACATTCTCCAAGGCTTATGGGCTGGCGAATCTGCGGATTGGAATGCTGGCCGGCGATGCACGGTTGATCGGATATCTGCGAAAGGTGAGCTCGCCGTATAACGTGAACGGCGTGGCGCTGGCTGTGCTGCCGGAGGCGGTGGCTGATGAGGCCTACATCGCGTGGTATGTGCAGCAGGTGAGTGCAGGGCGCGAACGCATCTTTGCAACGCTGAAAGAGCTGGGCGTGCGCACGTGGCCGAGTGCGGCGAACTTTGTGCTGATGGATATCGGCGCGCGGCACAAGGAGTTTTGCGAGGTGATGCGCGGGCACGGCGTGCTGCTGCGTGATCGCTCCAGCGACCCCGGTTGCGATGGCTATGTGCGGATCACAGTGGGCGTGGACGAGCATGTGACGCGCGGGATCGCGGCGCTGCGTGCGTCGCTGGCGGAGATGCAGTGGTCTCCTAGTGAGGGTCGTGCGCGATGAGCCGGCTGAGTCCGCAGCGACGGAAGATTGTGGTGCTGGCGGCGATGATTCCCTGCTGGACGATGCCGGCGATGCTGGTGACGCATGAGCTGCACGACAGCCGCTGGTTGCCGGCGTTTGTGATTGCGTACGTGCTGGGGATGGCCGCAATGCTGGTGTATGTGATGGTGCAGCTGGCAACGTTGAAACGGAGAACGAGATGAGCACTGAAGGACGCGTTGGGGTGATTGAGCGGAACACGCTGGAGACGAAGATCTCGCTGCGGCTGGAGGTGGACGGCACCGGGCAGTACACGGTGAGCACGGGCATCCGGTTCTTCGATCACATGCTGGAGAGCTTTGCCAAGCACGGCGGGTTCGACCTGGAGTTGAAGTGCGTGGGCGATCTGGATGTGGACCAGCACCACACGGTCGAAGACGTGGGCATCGCGCTGGGCGAGGCGTTTGCAGAGGCGCTCGGCGACAAGCGGGGGATTCTGCGCGCGGGCTACTTTGTGATGACGATGGACGAGACGCTGGCGGTGGCCGCTGTCGACCTCTCGGGCCGCGTGGCCTGTGTGGTGGATGACCAGTTGACGACGCATGTCGTCGGCGACCTGGTGAC
>JAJZFE010000296.1 GCA_021798655.1 Acidobacteriota bacterium
CGAGATGAGGCTGGCGAACTAGGTTCAGTCCGGGCACCGTTGCTGGTAGGCCAGCTGCCAGGCCAAGTGAGGCGCCTGCAGTTTGAGCAGGTGGATTGTGGCGTGAAGCGAGTGGCTGCAGGAGTGGAGGTGCAGGCCAAGGCGCTGCTGGAGGCGAAGGTCGCGCAATTGAACTCGGAGTTGAATCGACTGCGGCCGCAGTTGGTGGACGAGTTGCACGCTGAACATGCACTGGAGTTAGCTGGTGTGCGCGAGGAGTATGAGCGGAGCCTGCAACAGGAGATATTGCGTGCACAAGGTGCGGTACGAGAGGCTTGTGATCGATTCCGTCTTGATCGCGAACGATACTTTGCAATGGTTGAGGTAGAGGTGGTGAAGCTATCGCTGGCGATTGCGGCCAGAGTGCTGCACAGGGAGAGCAGCCTTGATCCGATGCTTCTGCAGGCAACGGTGCGGGTAGCCTTAGGTAAAGTTGCGGATGAGAGTGGAACGGTAGTGCGCGTGCCAGAAGGGACGGAGCAGGGGTGGACTGCTGCTCTACGGCTGGATATGGATGAGAGTGTGTCCGTGGTGGGCGATACGTCCTTAGCACCCGGGGAGTGTGTGTTGTCGACCAGGCTGGGAAGAGTCGAGTTAGGCGTTGCGGCACAGTTGGCAGAGATTGAGCACGGGTTCTTCGATCTGCTACAGCAGAGGCCTGGCTGATGGTAGTAGCGGAACGCGATAGTTTAGACCATCACGGTGATCTGGCAGCCTATTTTTCGCAGTTGCTTGCGCGCCCGGCCTGGCGGTGGAGTGGACGCGTCATCGAGGCGAACGGACAGACCGTTGAGGCAGAGGGGCCGCTATGCTCGGTTGGCGAGGGATGCGATATTGTACGCGTCAGTGGCGAACGGCATCGTGCCGAAGTGATTGGGTTTCGCGGACGCAGTGTGATCGCAATGCCGCTGGAGACGACGCAGGGAATCCAGTACGGAGACTCTGTACTGGCGTTGGGGGTGATGCCGAGCTTTGCAGTCGGAGCACAGATGGAGGGGCGGATTCTCAGTGCATTGGGTGAACCGCTCGATGATCTGGAAGCACCGAAGGTTCAAAGAAACTGGCCGTTGGATGGGGCAGTGCCGCGACCGATGCAGAGGGTTCCGATTCGTGAGCCGCTACAGACGGGACTGCGCGTACTGGATGGAATGCTGACGGTTGGACGCGGTCAACGTGTGGGGATCTTTGGTGGGTCCGGGGTGGGCAAGAGCACGCTGATCGGGATGATGACACGCAATACTGCTGCGGACATTACAGTAGTGGGACTAGTGGGAGAACGCGGCCGCGAGGTGCGGGAGTTTGTGGAGGATTCGTTAGGCGAAGAGGGGTTGCAACGATCAGTGGTCCTGGTGTCTACATCAGACCAAAGTCCTTTGTTGCGAATGCGTGCGGCGATGGCTGCCACCGCGGTTGCAGAATTCTACGCGTCCCAGGGAAAACATGTGCTGCTGGTACTGGATTCGCTGACGCGCTATGCGATGGCTGCTCGTGAAGTTGGTCTGGCGGCAGGAGAGCCGCCGGCGAGCAAGGGGTATACGCCTTCGGTGTTTACCAAACTTGCGAAGTTGGTGGAGCGGGCGGGCAACTTTACGACGGGTAGCATTACGGCGTTCTACACGGTGTTGATGGAGGGCGATGATCAGCAGGATCCGATTGTCGACTCGGTACGGTCGTTGTTGGATGGCCATGTGGTGCTGTCGCGGGAGCTGGCGTCGGCGGGGCACTACCCTCCGGTGGACGTGCTGGACTCACTTAGCCGATTGATGCCAGCGGTGACAACGGAGGAGCATCTGAGTAAAACCATGCTAGCCAGAAAATTGCTATCGACGCATGCTCGCTCGGAGGACCTCATCCGAATTGGAGCGTACAAGGCGGGGATAGACGTTGCACTGGATCGGGCGATCGAGGCGATGCCCAGGTTACGTGAGTATCTGCAGCAGACGAGTCGGGAGACGCCGTCGATGGCGGAGTCTATCAAACGCTTTCTTGGCCTGGAGATTTGACGTGCTTTCGAAACAGAGATCCTTGCAGCGATTAGCGGCACTGTACGCAGTTGTGGCCGAGGCGCGTTCCTACGAGTTGGAAGTTGCCGCGATGAGACTACACGAGACCGAGATGGCTATTGCAGGGCAGCAAGACCTTGTTGCGGAAGCGTCAGCGAGTGGACGTTTAGCGCTGCACACGGAGAGTTCTCTGGATCGGCGAGCCGCTGAGGTGACTGTGTTGGCAGCTGAGCGTGGCGTTGGTGTGCTGATGGAGCGTCGGATGGTACATGTAAATCAGTGTGAAGCCGCGAGAGCAGAGTATGTTATGTGTCGACAGCGCAGCGAACAGATGAGGGAAATAGTGGATGAGATGCTGGCGGAAGCTGGCAGCGCTGAGGTGCGCGCAGAGCAGTCGAGATCGGATGATCGCTATGTTGCCCGCAAGCATTGGCTATCTCAGCAGCGGTCCTGATTCGTGTCGTCGGATGAAGTATTCCTAATCGTTATTCCATCTTGTATGGCAGTGTATTTGCAGCTACAGGATGCATGAACGTAGGACGGAATGAAGTATCGATAGGCCTGGTAGACAGCTCGCTCGGAGTTGGCGTCAGCAAGTCATCCATCGAGCTTCCGGTGTCCGGTCAACCTCCAGTGTCGTTCGCATCGCGATTTGTTGCCTCGCATCTTCCGCTCAAGGGCATTCTTCTTCGACAATTTGCGCCGGACCCGGTAAAAGCTATTGCAGTTGTACCTGGAATTTCTTTGAATGAAGGAGGCAAGCAGACGATTCCTGCAAAGTGCGGATTAGAGAAGACGTTGGCGGTTAGCGAGAATAAGACGCTGGCTGGCAGCGATAGCAAGTCCGGTGCCAAGGCGGAGCGTCAGATATCGTTGCCTAGTTGCCCAACGTCTCTCCCGGCTGTTGCTGTTTCTATCTCCGCGTCAATGTCTGCTATCGATAAAAACAATGCACTTAGACATCCTGAAACAATTGATAGAGCTACAAAAATACATGTTGAAGCTACGAAGCAAGTGGTAGTTCATGCTCTGGTGCATCGAGGCGATGCAGCACCGCAACAAGTGCAGGGCATGGGCCATATAGTTGCACCCCCTATACAGAACGTAGCTCTCAACAGAAGTGAACCTCCTATGGCGGACACGAAGCTGTTGCCTGACTCCAGCGTCACGGCTTCTTATGACACGAGAGACCGGATAACGAAGAGCCAAGTGCGCCCATTGAGAGCTGTGCCTTTCACTGGAGTAACCCCAGACGTGTCGCTTCAGAATCCAATTGGAGGTGGTGTTGCAGGGGTGAGCGGAGATGGCAAATCCGCAGCTCCAAATCAAGATGTCTTGTTGCTGCCAAAACCATCGATCCTTGAAAATGTCTTGCTCGTCGCACCGCTGACTCAGGGATTTTCGGTGTCATCGACAGGCCTGAGTATCAGTCCACGACTAACGTTAGTTGAGTCGAAGGTAGCCTTATCGTTGCTGGAGACACACGGGCACCAGCATGGTTCGGATCCTGCCGACGTGGCTCCTGGAACCAGCGGCTATTCTGTCGATGACGTGAGCCACTCTGTTCTGCAGGCAAGTACCTCGGCGTTGGAAGTTGGATTACGCAATGGCGCTCATGGCTGGGTGAAGATTCGTGCCGAAGTTGATGGAGGTGGGCTGGTCAATGCGACGCTGTCGGCGAAGTCTGCCAGTGGACAGGAGATGTTGCATCGTGAGTTGTCGGGGTTGACTCGGTTTCTCCAGACGGAACAGGTTGCGGTTCAGCCATCGGTGGCGGAACACATCGTGGCTACTGGGTTGCACGCGGGAGCAGGGAGCTGGGGCGGCACCACCGATGCGCAGAGTGGTTCGCAGCCGAAGGGAGAGGAAAGACTGTCAAAAGTTGGTGATTCGCTCATCAGCAGCGGAGAAGGATCGGCACAAAGCGACACGTTAGCGAGTCGTGTCGTGGATGTGAGACCACTGCTGCGAAATGGTGAGAATGGCGGCTGGTTGAACGTAAGGGTTTAGAGGGAAAAAGGGGATGAATATGGATGCTGTACAGATGAATACGATTGGCCCAGTGAGTTCTTCGGCTGCAGCGAAGGTAGCAAGCGCACTGGCACCGAGGCAGGTTGCCGTAAAGGTAAGTAGCAGCACGTCTGCCAGCAGTGTGACGAGTACTGGCGGCGGAGCAACGACGTCTACCTCCGGAGCAGCGACGATCACTTCCAGCGACTTTCTAACGTTGTTGGTGAGCGAACTGAAGAACCAGGATCCGACGCAGCCTACGGATCCAAACGCATACATACAACAGTTAGTGGGAGTAAACAGTCTGCAGCAGCTGATGCAGATTAATCAGGGGTTGACGACCATTGAGCCCGTGAAAGGTGCGACGGCGCCGATCGCTGCACCAACCGCAGCAGTTACTACACCTTCGGTGTCAGCGACAACATCCACTGCTGCTTCGGCAGCGACGCCCGCTGTGAGTGGCATCAGGCATATAGCAGCCATGCTGCAGTCTTTGACAGGGCTGTAGCTGTATCGAGAGTTTGAGACAACCAACACCGTTCATTGCTGCCAGTGCGATGAGGGGATGGCATCAATCGACAGCAAAACAAGGAGAAGAGCCATGGGATCATTTTCAATTGCTTTGACGGGACTACAGGCCGATTCGGTAGAACTGAATACGGTGGGCAATAACTTAGCGAACCTCAACACAACCGCATTCAAAAAACAGAGCACAACGTTTGAAGATCTGTTTTACCAGCAGATTGGAACCTCAGGCTCGAACAATGCGCTGCAGGTGGGGGTTGGAACGAAGGTGTCGGGGACGGCAACGAGCTATGGCCAGGGGAGTCTTTCGACTACAGGGAACGCGACCGATATGGCGTTGAGCGGGGATGGTTTCTTTGTGGTGCAGCAAGGCGGTGTCCAGTCGTTGACGCGGGCAGGAAATTTTCAGTTGAGCTCGCAGGGCACGTTGACAACAGTAGATGGTGCTCAAGTGTTGGGCTATCCTGCGGTGAATGGAGTGGTGAGCGGAAACACCACATTGTCGCCGTTGACCCTGCCGGTTGGATCGACGGAATCGGCCAAGGCGACGCAGAGTTTCTCCATCACCGCGAACTTGAATGCAGGAGCTACAGTGGGTACGCAGTTTGCTACTCCGCTGACAATGTATGACTCGTTAGGACAGAGCCATGTTGCGACCGTGACCTACACGAAGACGGGTGCGAATACCTGGGGCTATGCAGTGACACTACCGACTGCCGATGCAGCAACTGCCAGCGGCAATACGGGCACATTGAGCTTTAATGCAGCAGGAAAGCTGACGTCGCCTGCGTCCAGTGTAGGCGGGATTGCCTTTGGTGGTTTGACGGACGGAGCCAGCAATCTCAGCTTCAATTGGAATTTGTACGATGCAAGCAGTAATCCGATGATCAGCCAATCGACAGCAGCATCGACGACGACTGCCAGCAGTCAAGATGGATTCGCAAGTGGCATCTACCAAAGCTTTGCGGTGGATTCTACGGGCCTGATCACGGCAACGTTCAGCAACGGGCAGACAACCAATATCGGACAGGTAGCTGTTGCTTCGGTGGCCAATGAGCAGGGACTTACTTTGACTGGCAACAACAACTATGTGACGACGGCTGCATCGGGTCTGGCAAGCTTTGGCGTTGCGGGAGCAGGTGGCCGAGCGACGATTCAGGACAGCGCCCTGGAGCAATCCAACGTGAATATCTCGACTGAGTTCTCCGACCTGATTGTGGCGCAACGAGCCTTTGAGGCCAATTCAAAGACTGTAACGACATTCGATACCGTGGCACAAGATGTGATCGGCATGATTCGTTAGGCATAGATTAGCTCGCTACAGAACGGTCCGCAAAAAACGGGATGCAAGTTGGAGAGGGATACTCCAATGACCAGCATCCCGTTTTCTCAGTTGTGGCCAGGAAGCCTCAGTTTCCGTGTGGAACTTCTTATCCACGCCTGGCCTAAGTTGGCCACTCACATGCGATGGATGTAGGGACTATGGCAACGACATCACCTACCTCAACGTTAGAGAAACCCA
>JAJZFE010000080.1 GCA_021798655.1 Acidobacteriota bacterium
CAGCCAACTGGCGCTCTACAACCACCAGGTGCTGGAGGTTGGCTTCGGAGATAACCTCGTCCAGCAGGTCGTCGACCACGAAGGCCACTGCAACTTTACCGAAGACGAAGTTGGCGACGCCTTCGACGAGATGGTGCGCTGGGCCAACGGCGGACCGCGCCCCACGCCGGGCGTACTGAAGCCCTAGCCGCTGGTAGAATCCACCCGCCGCGCTCCTCAGCGCCCGCCCGGCACCGGTTCACGCCATTCGCTCATGCCGCCCGTATAATAGCGTATGGAAATTGCGCGGCCGGAGACACCCATCTCCAGCGCTCCAGAATCTCACGCGCCCGCTCCCCCTGGCGCGCCCCAAAGCAGTGAAGCCGCCATGGAGCTCGAAGCCGCGCTCCCCGCGACCTCGCACCCTGAGCGTGTGCCTGCTCGGATTCCCGGATCTTCCGTGGTTCTCGCTGAGCCCGTCGGTGAGTTCGCGCCCTTAGCGACTCAACCTGAACCGTGCGCACCCACGCTATCCAGCAGCGGCGACGATCTCGATGCTCGCTTCGAGCATCTCATCGAGACCGTCAAGGCCAACCGCCCCGCCGACGATCTCAACCTCATCCGTTCCGCCTGGGACTTCTCCCTGCAGAAGCACGAGGGCCAGCGCCGCGCCTCGGGCGAGGCCTACATCGGCCATCCGCTTGAGGTAGCGCAGGTGCTCGCCGAACTCAAGATGGACGCGACCGCGATCGCCGCCGGGCTGCTCCACGATGCAGTAGAGGACACCGACGTCACCACCGGCGAGATCGCCCGCCGCTTCGGCGAACAGGTCGCGCACATCGTCGAAGGCGTCACCAAACTCGACAAGATCAAGTTCGCCAACCGCGAAGACCACCAGGCAGAAAACATCCGCAAGATGCTGCTTGCCATGGTCACCGACCTGCGCGTGGTCATCATCAAGCTGGCCGACCGCCTGCACAACATGCGCACGCTTGAGCACCTGAACCCCGAGAAGCAGAAGCGCATCGCCCGCGAGACGCTCGACGTCTATGCCCCACTCGCGCATCGTCTCGGCATGGGCAAGCTGCGCGGTGAACTCGAAGACCTCGCCTTCCGCTACATCGACCCCTTCGCCTACACGCAGCTCTCGTCTGAAGTCGAATCTCTGCGCGGCGAAGGCGAGGCGTTTCTCGAGCGCACCGTCGCCACGATTGAGACCAAGTTGCAGGAAGCTGGCGTTACGGCCCGAGTCGAATCGCGTATCAAGCGCCTCTATTCGATCCAGCAGAAGCTCGTCGCGCACAACGTTCCCGTCGAGCAGGTCTTCGACCTCTTCGCCGTCCGCGTCATCACGGAAACCGAGTCTGACTGTTACGCCGTACTCGGTCTGCTGCACAGCATCTGGCGGCCCGTTCCCGGCCGCTTCAAAGACTTCATCGCGATGCCGCGGCCCAATCTCTACCAATCGCTGCACACCACGCTCATCGCTGAGGGCGGTCATCAGTTCGAGGTGCAGATCCGCACCGAGGACATGCACCGCGTCGCTGAAGAAGGCATCGCAGCGCACTGGAAGTACAAGGCCACCGACAACGTCAGCGCCAAGGACGAGCAGCGGCTCGCATGGGTGCGTCAACTCATGGAGTGGCAGCGCGAGATGACCGACCCCAACGAGTTCATGTCGACCCTGCGCATCGACCTGTACCCGGAAGAGGTCTACACCTTCACCCCCAAGGGCAAGGTCATCGTGCTGCCCAAGGACGCCAGCCCCATCGACTTCGCCTACGCCATCCACACCGACGTCGGCCACGCGACCATCGGCGCAAAGGTCAACGGCCGCATCGTTCCGCTGCGCACGCGGCTGCGCAATGGCGACATCGTCGAAGTCACCACCCAGGCCGGCCACTCGCCCTCGCGCGACTGGCTCAGCTTCACCAAGAGCTCGCGCGCGCGTAACAAGATCAAGCACTGGCTCAACGAAAATCAGCGCACCCGCGCCATCGAAATTGGGAACAAGCTGCTGCAGCGCGAGGCCCGCCGCTACAAACTCTCGCTGGACAAGTTCAAGCCCGCGGACTACGAACGCATCGCGACGGAATACGGCCTCAGTTCGGTGCCGGATCTGCTCGCGGGCGTGGGCTTCGGCAAGTACTCCGCGCGCCAGGTGTTGAACAAGCTGGAACCCGGCAGCACCCTCCCCATCGAAGCTCCGCCGAACGAAGCCGGGACCCCCGGCAACACGCTCGCGCACATGTCGGAGGCGGTCAAACGCGTCTTCTTCGGCAAGGGTTCGGACTCGCTGCAGGTCGAGGGCCAGGACGATCTGCTGGTCTATCGCGCACGCTGCTGCAACCCGATTCGCGGCGAAGAGATCATCGGCTATGTCACACGTGGCAAGGGCGTCGCGGTCCACGCACGCAGTTGTCCCAACGTGCAGAACCTGCTCTACGAGGCTGATCGCCGCATCGACGTTGCGTGGGCCGAAGCCGCCAGCCCCAGTTCGCCCAACGCCCCCAAGCCGACCACCTATCCCGTCAAGCTGGTCATCCTCGTCGACGACCGCGCCGGCCTGCTCAAAGAGTTTGCCGCCATCATCTCCGAGGATGGCACCAACATCAAATCCGTCGAGACCCGCCCTGCCGAAGACGACGCCATCAACATCGACTTCGTCATCGAAACCCTCGACCTTCGTCACCTCACGCGCATCACCCAGAACCTGCGCAAGGTTCCGGGCGTACGCACCGTGCATCGCGTGCAGAAGGTCTAGGCGCCTCTACCCGAGCAATTCCATCCGCTTCGCCGTACTCGTCAACATCTCCAGCGCCTTATCGATCTGCGCCCGTGTGTGCTCGCTGGTCATGATGCAGCGCACGCGGGCCTTGCCTTCAGGCACCGTGGGAAACGCAATCCCCGTCGCCATCAGTCCCTGCTCAAACAGCGCGCGGCTGTAGTCCATCGTCTTGCGTCCGTCGCCGATGATGATGGGAGTGATCGGCGTCTCGCTCTTCGGCGTCGTCCGGCCACCGATATCGAAACCTGCCAGCGCCAACTGCTCCTGAAAATACTTCGTGTTCGCCCACAGCCGCTCGATGCGTTCCGGCTCATTCTCCAGGATGTCGAACGCCGCGATGCAGCTCGCCGCAACACTCGGCGGATGCGACGTCGAAAACAAAAACGGTCGCGCACGATGGTAGAGGTAGTCAATCAAATCGCGCGAGCCGCAGACGTATCCGCCCAATGCGCCGATCGCCTTCGACAGCGTTCCCACCTGCACATCCACGCGCTGCGTGCAGCCAAAGTGGTCCACACTGCCGCGGCCATTGCGTCCCAGCACGCCGCTGGCATGCGCGTCGTCCACCATCATGATCGCGCCATACTTCTCGCACAGATCCGCCAGCGCACCCACGGGCCCGATGTCGCCGTCCATCGAAAAGACGCCATCGGTGATCACCAGCTTGCGTCCCGGCTCGTGTTGAATCTCCTTCAGCAGCTCCTCCGCGTGCGCCACGTCCTTGTGCCGGAAGACCTTGATCTTCGCGCGCGAAAGCCTCGCCCCGTCGATGATGCTGGCATGATTCAACTCATCGGAGAGGATGAAATCGTCCTTGCCCAGAATGCTCGACACGGTTCCCGCATTCGCCGTGAAGCCTGACTGAAAGACCACGCACGCCTCAACACCTTTGAAGCGCGCAATCTTCTCTTCGAGCTCCATGTGGATTCGCATGGTACCGGCGATCGTCCGCACTGCACCCGAGCCCACGCCATACTTCTCAATCGCCGCAACCGCCGCCTCGCGCAGCTTAGGATGATCGCACAGCCCAAGGTAGTTGTTCGACGCAAGATTGATCACCTCGCGGCCGTCGTAGTGGCACACCGGCCCCTGTGCATCGTCCAGCACGCGCAGCTTGAAGTAGGTCCCGCGCGCGCGCAGATCATCTAACTGCGCCGTCAGGTGGGCCAGTTGTGGACGCTTCGAAAGTGTTGTTGCCGAATGGTTTGTCCCAGTACTCATAGTGGTTCGATGTTAAACCTTTCTTGCATCTTAGGGCAGTAATCCACAGCATGACCTGCATCCATATATCTATGGAGATTTGCGTTCATGCCGATCTCCGCACGCCACACCCCAAGATGCAAGGAGATCCATGGCAATTCAGAAGACACTTCGCACCATTCTCGCAGGCGCCGGCCTGACTGCCCTGGTGATGCTGGCAGGATGCGCGAGCAAGCAGGAAAAGGCCATCGACCAGGCCAAGGCCCAAGCCACCTCGACCAATATCCCGCAGCAGGTTCAATACATTGACAGTGACGGCAACACGGTCACCAAGACCGTTGAACCGCCTTACGCCAAGGGCCAAAAGCCGGTCATCGCCACGACGATCATGCCGCCGCCGCCGGGCTCCAAGCCGAAGAGCACGGACCCGACGATCACTCCGCTCAACTCGTATGGACAGCCGATGCCAACCGCGGCCGCGCCTCAGCCCTACGGCGATGGACAGCCTGACTCCGCCGGTGGTGGCCAGCCCTTCAATGGCGGCCAGCCCAACCCCGGCCCGAACGGGCAACCCAATCAGGCGCCGCCCATGTCCATCCAGGTTCCCGCCGGGACCGAACTCGCCATCCGCATCGATCAGCGCATCAGCGTCAAGACCACCCGCGCCGGTGACCACTTCGATGGCACGGTGGCCGAGCCCATCGTCAGCAACGGCTCCATCGTGATTCCGCGCGGCACCGACGTAAGTGGCCGTGTGGATGTGGCTCATCGCCGCGGTCATTTCAAAGGGCGCTCCTACCTCGAACTGCGGCTCACCTCCATGACCCTCAACGGATATGAGTACCCGATCGATACCCGCGACAATGTGCAGACCAAGCGCGGCAAGGGACGCCGTTCCGTTGGCATCATCGGCGGCATGACAGGCGCTGGCATGCTCATCGGCGGCCTCGCCACAGGCGGCGTTGGCCTCGCCATCGGCGGCGCGGCGGGCGCAGGTGCCGGCACCGCCATCGCGGGTCTCACCGGCAACGGCGATATTAATATTCCCGCAGAGTCCGTCGTCCACTTCCGCCTCGCCGATCCGCTCATCGTGCACAATCCGTAATCCCAGCAGCAACACAAACCCGAGCGGCCCGTCCTCACGATGGGCCGCTTGCTTTTTTGTCGCAGCCAACCACCGCAGCCGGCCGCTGCAACGTCCGCGCTCCAGCCTCGTCCAACATCCACAGATACACTGGCAATCACAGATACACTGGCAATGAATCCGTAACCTCAGGTCCTGCCCTCCACCTATGAAGCCTCTCGCCGCTCTCGTATTCTTCGCCGCATCCCTCGCCCTTGCGCAGGCGCCCGCCCCGACATCGCCAGGCCCTGCCGCAGCGGCCGACGCGCAGGCCGGCACCGAAGCGAGTCTGCCACTGAACACCATCACGGTCAGGTCCAACCTGGTCGTGGTTCCAGCGCTGGTCCGCACCAAATCCGGTGAACTCGTCTACACCCTCCAGGCCAAGGACTTCATCCTCACCGACGACGGCGTCGAGCAGAAACTTCGCCTCGAACAGGAGACCGGCAACCAGCCGCTGGCCATGGTCGTCATCGTGCAAACCGGTGGCGACGCTGCCGTGCATCTCGACCAGTACCAGGGCCTCGAGCCCATGCTCGACAACATGCTCGGCGGCATCCAGCATGAGGTAGCAGTCGTCGGCTTCGACAGCACGCCCATCCTGCTGCACGGCTTCTCGCCCAACCTCAGCTTCATCTCCCACTCGCTCGACATCCTCGATCCCGGCGACAACAAGGCCGCCGTCCTCGACGCCATCGTCTTCGCCGTCAACCTGCTCAGCAAGCAGCCCACCACCTATCGCCGCGCCATCCTGCTGCTCTCGCAGACCACCGACAACGGCAGCCAGACACCGCTCGTCGACGCTCTGCACGCCATCAGCGACACCAACACCGTCATCTACAGCGTCGGCTTCCACACCACCGGCACCGACGAAGGCAGTGAGGCCGCCAAGTTCAGCTCTGACGATCCCGGCCCGCAGCACGGCTGCTTCAGCCGCAACCTCGGCACCGATGCCAACGGCAAACCAATCAAGCCCACCGAGAGCGTTG
>JAJZFE010000007.1 GCA_021798655.1 Acidobacteriota bacterium
CC
This sequence comes from Acidobacteriota bacterium, assembly GCA_021798655.1. The sequence goes on from JAJZFE010000007.1 coordinate 3, forward strand.
TGTGCGGCGGAGGCGGCGTTGAAGGCGGTGACAGTCGCGACGGCGAACTGATACCCGACGGTGGTGTCGAGCGCGTGCCAGCGGGCGGTGCGGGCTTCGAGCATGATGCCGCGGCTGCGGAGCTGGCCGAGGTTCTGGCGCTGGAGCAGCTGCGAGGTCGGCGTCTGCGAGAGCAGGACGGTGGAGACGGGGCGGTTGACCTCGGTCCAGAAGTAGGTGGCGCGCACGGAGGCGAGACGCGCAGACCACTCGCCGCCGGCCTCGAAGCCGGTGGCGCGTTCGGCGAGCAGGCTGCTGTTGGCGAGGGTAATCTGCTGGCCGACCTGGCCGGTGCGGTAGAGCTCATTCATGGTGGGGCCGCGGAAGGCGCGGAAGGCAGTGGCGGTGAGCGCGAGGCCGTGCGGCAGAGTGCGGACCAGGCCAAGACGCGGGGAGACGAAGATCTCGTTGAGCTGTGGCAGCAGTCTGACGACGGCGGTGTTGGAGGCAGTCTGCTGCGCGTTGAGCGTGCGGAACGAGTCGGTGCGGAGCGAACCGGAGAGTGACCAGTGGCGAGGCATCCAGATGGCGTCGAGGTAGCCGCCGGTTTCGCGCTGGCGGGCGGTGGTGCTTACGGTGACCGATGTTGCCGTGGATGTCTCGTCGTCCGTCGCGCGCGTGTCGTGGAGGTCGAAGCCGAGTGCGGCGGTGAGCGTGGGCGCGACAGTGCGAGTGGCCTGCGCGGAGAGACCGAGTTCGTCGGTGGGCACGTGCTGCAGCTTGGTGAGCTTTTCGGAGTCGCGGTTGACGGCGATGGCGGAGAAGCTCTGGCGGTAGGCCTCGCGCGAGCCGAAGAGTCGAAGGCTGCCGTGCGTGGCGGACTGGCCGACGTCGAGGCCGCCGAGGTAACGCCAGAGTCGGGTGCCGTTGGTCTGGTCGGGCGTGCCATTGCCACGCGACTCGTTGAGGACGTTGCCGAGGAGGAAGGCTTTGCGGCGCATCTGCGGTGGGGTGAAGAGAGCGAGGCGGCCGCTCTGGGAGAAGACGTTCGCGGCGGTGTCGACGGTGCCGCGATAGGCCGGCGCGATAGGCACGTAGCCGCCGGTGTCGAGCGCGGAGAAGGCAGTGAGCGTGGAGAGCACGCGAGAGGTGGTGGTGAGCAGGATGTCGCCGAGGGCGGAGGACTCGGTGGCGCCAGCGGCGTCGGCGGTGAGTTGGAGCTGGTGAGTTGGCGTGACGGGGTCGATGACGATGACGCCGCCGATGGCCGAAGAGCCGTAGAGATCGGCCGCGCCGCCGCGCAGGAGATCGACCTGCTCGATAGCGAGCGTGGGAATCTCGTCCCAGTGAATCCAGCCGCCGAAGGGGTCGTTGAGCGGGACCTGGTCGGAGACGACGAGGGTGCGGCTGGCGGCTGTGCTGCCGAGGCCGCGCAGACTGACGCCTTCGGTGGTGGGATTGGCCGTCCAGGAGCTGGTACGGCGGAAGAGCTGGAAGCCGGCGACGGCGTGCAGTCGGTCGTCGAGCGTGAAGCCGGAGGCGTTCTGGAGCTGCTGTGAAGAGAGGACGGCGACGCTGGTCGCGGAGTCGGTAATACCGGGCAGGCCGCGGTCGGCGGTGACGGTGACGGATTGCTGCACGGTCTGCGCAAGCGCGGGCACAACGCACGGCGCGCCAGGCATGAGGATGAACGATAACGCGAGGATCAGCCGACGGTGCATCGAGTTCAGGCTCGCACAGGTGAGAGAGATGATGATGGCGCAGCGGTCTGCGGTCGTCCGAGATGCGGAGGTTTCTGCGCGGCGCTTCGGTCGAAATGACAGCCGTTTTACAGGTGCAGCAAAGACTCTACGGCTTGGGTTGCGCGGATTCGATGGCGGCGCCGACGCGGAGCATGGTGGATTCGCCGAAGTGCTTGCCGAGCACCTGTACGCCGATAGGCAGGCCGTTCTGCGTGGTTCCGCAGGGGACGCTCATGCCGCAGATGCCGGCGAGCGAGGCGGCGACCGAGTAGATGTCTTCGAGGTACATCTGGATGGGATCGTCGGTCTTTTCGCCGAGCTTGAAGGCGGGCGACGGAGTGACGGGGCAGACGAGCGCGTCGACCTGTGCGAAGGCGGAGAGGAAGTCGCGGGTGAGCAGCGCGCGGACCTGCTGAGCCTTGCGGTAGTACGCGTCGTAGTAGCCGGCGGAGAGGACGTAGGTGCCGAGCAGGATGCGGCGCTTGACCTCCGGGCCGAAGCCCTCGTCGCGAGAGTTGCGGAACATGGCCGCGAGGGTGTTGGCCTCCGCGCTGCGGTGGCCGAAGCGGACGCCGTCGAAGCGCGAGAGATTGGAGCTGGCCTCGGCGGTGGCGAGCACGTAGTACGTGGGCACGGCATAGCGCGTGTGCGGCAGCGAGACGGGATGGATGGTGCAGCCGGCGGCCTTGAGCGCGTCGAGCGACTGCTCGATGGCGGCGCGAATCTCGGGGTCGAGGCCCCCGCCGAAGTACTCTTCAGGCACGCCGATGCGGAGGCCGGCGACGGGCTGCGCGAGGTCGGCGGTGTAGGTGCCGACGGGCTGGCCGCTGGTGGTGGCGTCCATCGGGTCGGGCCCGGCGAGGACTTCGAGCAGCGTGGCGGCGTCCGCGACGGTGTGCGTGAAGGGGCCGACGCGGTCGAGCGAGCTGGCAAAGGCGATGAGGCCGTAGCGCGAGACGCGGCCATAGGTGGGCAGCACGCCGACGACTCCGCAGAAGGCCGCAGGCTGGCGGATGGAGCCGCCGGTGTCCGTGCCGAGCGAGGCCGCGCAGAGGCCCGCCGCAACGGCCGCAGCCGAGCCGCCGGAGCTGCCGCCGGGAACGCGATCGAGCGCGCGCGGGTTATGCACGGGGCCATAGGCGGAGTTTTCGTTGGAGCTGCCCATCGCGAACTCGTCGCAGTTGAGCTTGCCGAGCAGTACGGCGCCTGCGGCTTCGAGCCGCGCGACCGTTGTTGCGTCGTAGGGCGGATGGTAGCCCTGGAGGATCTTCGACGCAGCGGTGGCGGGCGCGCCCTTCAACGTGAGCACATCCTTGATGCCGATGGGCACGCCGGCGAGCGGGCCGAGCGGTGCACCAGATTTGACCGCAGCGTCTACTGCGGCAGCCTGCGCGAGCGCGCGGTCGCGGGTGAGCGCGAGGTAGCTGTGCACCTGGGGATCGACGGCGGCGATGCGCTGGTAGTAGCTCTCCGCGAGGGCCGTGGCGCTGGTGGTACCGCTGACGACGGCGGCGCGCGCGGCGGCAACGCTGAGGGTCGCAAGCTCGGGGTTGACGGCGGAGTGAAGGGCGTTGGGCGATTCAGGCATGTCGTGCGGAGGTCCTTGAAGATAGGTGGTGCTTTGAAAGAGCGAGACGCAGATTCCCTGCGGGAATGACAAACAAAAGAGGCAACAGCAACGGCAACAGCAACAGCAACGGCAACAGCAACGGCAGGGGCAACGGCAAAAGACTCTTGCTGATTTTCTTTATCGCTCGATGACCTTGGGAACCTTGAAGAAGCGGCCGTCGGTCTCAGGAGACTGCGAGGTGACGGCGGCGCGGTCGATGGAGAGCCTGACGACGTCGGCGCGCAGGGATTGACCGGCGAGTGCGGGGGCGAGGCCGAGGACCTCGGCGACCTGGGCCATCGGCTCGACCTGCGTGGTGTCAAGCTCCTGCAGCTGGGCGATGTGCCCGAGGATGGCGTTGAGGTCGTGCGCCATGCGGGGCAGCTCTTCGGCGGTGAGTTCGAGGTTGGCGAGGTTGGCGACGTGCTGAACCTGTTCCAGCGTGACTCCGGCGGCGTTGGACATGCGTGACTCCTGATTCATCGGCTGTAGATGATGATACCTGCGCGAGGGGCGGGATTGTTCGGAGAGGGTACGCGACGGGCGCTTAGCGGGCTGCGGGCGCTCAGCGGGCTGCGGGCGAGCGGCGGGCGGCGGGGTCGACGAAGCGGATGGAGGCGATGCGGACACCGGCGATGCGGCCCAGGTCGCCAGCGAGCGCCGAGCGCATGTGGAGGAACTGCTGCATCCAGACCGGCGAATCGACGCGCACGTGCAGGACGCGCTCTTCGTCGAGGTGAAGGAGTTCGCCGTGCTCGGCGAGCGCCGAACCGCAGGCGACGGGCCAGGCGGCGGCGAGGCGGTCTTCGTCCGTAAGTTCGCGGAGGCTGCGACCGAGGGAGTCGCGGAGCAGGTCGCGCATGCGTTGCACTGGATGAGCCCTCCGCGTTCGTCGACGCCGTTCTGCTTGAGTTCGTCGCACTGGCTTGATGACGTGCGCTTGTTGGGATGACATGCGCTCAACGGCGGCGCTGCCCGAATTATAGGGTGCGGCTTATCGCGTGCTGCTTATCGCGTGCTGCCTGGCTGCAACGCTTCGCTCTGCTGCAGCCAGCGGGTGACTTCGTCGAGCGCGGCGATCGGGGTGCAGGTGCCGGGGCAGGGGGCCTGTTCGGTGCCGGCGAGCAGGAAGGCGTGGGGCAGGCCGGCGGCGTTGGCGGCGGCGATGTCCGAGCAGCGGTCGCCGACCAGGAGTGACCGGGAGAGATCCAGAGCCAGGTCGCGGGCGGCGCGGAGCAACATGCCGGGCGAGGGCTTGCGATCTTCGTGCTCGCGGCGGTAGGGGCCGAGGCCGTGCTCGGGATGGAACGGGCAGTGGTAGACGGCGGCGAGCGGGACCTGGCGGGCGGCGAACTCGGCCTGCATCCAGGTTGTGAGAGCGTCGAAGTCGGCCTGCGAGTAGAGGCCGCGGCCGATGCCGGCCTGGTTGGTGACGACGACGAGCTGGTAGCCGAGGTCGCGCGCGGCGGCGCAGAGGGTGAAGATGCCGGGAACCCAGCGAACCTGCTCCGGCTTGTGGAGGTAGCCGACCTCGTGGTTGATGACGCCGTCGCGGTCGAGGAAGAGCGCGCGGGAGAGCTGCGATGGGTTCGTCATCTGGAGAAGTCACCCCCCTGGGTATTTGGACCTAAAGTCTTCACAAAATGAGGGTTAGCTTCGGACTTCGATCTTGCGACCGGCACTTTTTCCGGAACCCCCGACAGAGCCGATTGTAGCGCGCGTTGGGAAACGGAGTCCGGTCGGAGTCCGGCCGGCGGCGCGGGCTGGTTATGATGGGAGAGTTTGGGAGGATGTGCCGATGTCGCGGACGGAGTCGATGATGGTGGAGCTGGGGACGGTGGCCCCGGCCTTTGAGCTGACCGATGTGCTGACCGGCAGGGCGTTGGGCCGGGACGATGCGGCGGCCGAGGCGAAGGGCCTGCTGGTGATGTTTGTGTGTCCGCACTGCCCGTATGTGAAGTATGTGGAGGCCGAGCTGGGACGGATTGGCCGGGACTACGCGGGCAGGATCGCGGTGGTGGCGATCAACTCCAATGACCTGGGCGAGTATCCGCAGGACGGGCCGGAGTTTATGCGCGAGCAGGCGGAGAAGCACGGCTGGGAGTTCCCGTACCTGCTGGACGAGACGCAGGAGGTGGCCCGCGCGTACGAGGCGGCCTGCACGCCGGACTTCTTTCTGTTCGATGCGGAGCTGCGGCTGGTGTATCGCGGGCAGCTGGATGACAGCCGGCCGCGCCGAGGCGACTTTGGCAACGACGTGCCCGTTACCGGCAAGGACCTGCGCGCGGCGATGGATGCCGTGGCCGCAGGACAGAGGCCGGCAGCGGAGCAGAAGAACAGCATCGGCTGCAATATTAAGTACAGGGATTAGGGATTAGGAGTGATGATGAGCGATGAGGTCTTGGAGCAACTGAAGAGTGGCGTGCGGCGGTTTCAGGCTGAGGTGTATCCGCAGCGGGCGGAGATGTATGCCGCCGCAGCGAGCGAGCCGCAGAAGCCGCATACGCTGTTTATTACGTGCGCGGACTCGCGGATTGATCCAAACGAGATCACGAGCACCGGGCCGGGCGAGGTGTTTGTGACGCGCAACATCGGCAACATGGTGCCGGCGTATGGCGAGATGCTGGGCGGCGTGAGCGCGGTGATCGAGTTTGCGGTGGGCGGGCTGGGCGTGCGGCACATTGCGGTGTGCGGGCACAGCGACTGCGGCGCGATGAAGGCGCTGATGAATCCGGAGAGC
>JAJZFE010000387.1 GCA_021798655.1 Acidobacteriota bacterium
CCGATCTCATCACCCGCGGGTCCAGCCGCACTGCGATGGCGAACTGCGTCCTCGCGCTCTGCATGTCGTCCTGTGCAAAGTAAGCCATCCCCAGGTTGGCACGGTACACCGCATCCTCCCGGTTCAGCCGCACCGCGTGCTGATACTCAAGAACAGCCGCCTGGTACTGACCCTGCGAGTAGTCGGCCGCTCCCATGTTGTTCCACGCCTGAGAGTCCTTCTTCGACCGGTGAACACATTGCTGGAACAGGGCACGCGCCAGCACGGTCTGGTGCATCTCCAGCCGCACCACTCCCATCTTGTTCAGCAGCGTCGTCATGTCGCCGCCGCGCTTCAACGCATATTGGTAGTAGTCCAGCGCGTCTTCAGGAAACCGCCGCGCGTGCAGCACGTCGCCCTCCGTCTCCAGTGCCGCTACGCTGGCCGTCGCAGGATCGGGAAGGTGCGGCACAATCAACGCCCAGTCCGGGCTCTGATGCAGCCGCTCGCGTTCGGTCATCTGCGAGGATGTATCCGCCTGCGTCGGAGAGACCAACTGTGAGGCCAATATCTGTGAGGCCATGATCGGTTGGTAGGTCGTCTGCTGGGCTCCAAGCGGCATACCTGCAACCACAGCCGCCAATGAGAGGGTGAGGAACAAAGCGTGAGCACGCATCGTAAATCCTCCTGCCAGAAACATCGATAGTCTGTTCCTCGCACGCGCGATTGTCAACCCGCGCGCATCCAGAAAACCGCCATTTCCCTGTATCTGGCGCACCCGCTTGCAGTTACAGCAGCGCCGCCGCTAATGCCCACCGCCTGCTGCCGCGCCCGCCGAAGCAGTCGTCGCCATCACCCGCACCGCCATCCGCGGAAACACAAAGCTTCCGCCCGCATCGTCGATCACATTCACCTGACACACGTATGTTCCCGGCTTCAACTGCGCGAGCGGCACATCGAACTGAAATGCCACCGCATCGCGCTGCGGATCGTTGATCGCATCCGCCGTCACCGTCGGCGTCTCGTACACCTTCGTGCCACCACTCAGAAACTCGATGCTCGTCAGCACATGCACGGGCCCGCCCTCGCGACGCACCAGCCCCGGAGACGCCGCCGACTCCGTTGCCCCTTTCGCCTTCGCCGGGTCATACACCTCGTACAGAAAATACAGGTGCTGGTCCTGACGAAACACATGCGCCACATTCGGCACCCACTCCTGCCCATCGCGCACCAGCGGACTCTGCGCGTTCTTCGCATCGTTCGGCGTGCGCTGGCTCGCCAGCACCACAGAGCTCAGCTTCAGCGGCACCTTCTTCATGTCGGGCACATCGATGTCCGTCTCAAAGCTGCCCATGTTGCCCGTCTGGTTCTCGCGCACCACAAACTTCAGGTGATATCGCCCCGGCGCCAGCGTAAAGCCCGTCGAGTATTGAATGTTCTTCCGCTTCACCTGTTGCGCAGCATCCAGCGCCAGCTTCACCGTGTCGCGCACATTGCCCACCGTGATGCCCTGGCTGTTCTTCACCTGCCCCATCACATCCAGGCTCGCCTTGTCCTTGTCGCCGTTCGTCACAAACGGGATCTGCGAACCCGGCACGAGCAGGCTCACCGGAACATAAAACAGATTCACTGCCGTCTGGCTCCCGCGCCCCGCATTCGCTCTGAAGTACAGCGCCTGCAGATACACCGCCACGTCCGTCGCCGGCAGGTCGCTGCGCATCTGCTCGGTCAGCGCCAGCTCGCGGTCCTCCGTCTTCTGGTGCGTAAAGTCCGCCGGCGCATAGTACCCCGGCCTGAACTCCAGCTTCACATCCGCACGATCTACTTTCACCGTCAGGTGACGATACGCGCCATCCTGCTTCTTGTTGGTCGAGTGGAATCCGATCAGGTAGTACGCCTCCGTGTCCTTCTGCACCTGCTGGAACGCCGGCCCAAAATCATTCGAGTCGAAGAACGTCTTGCCGCCCGTGTCCGCCGCCAGCGTGCCCAGCGTCTCCTGCGAGTTGTAGTTCGCCGCCAGCTGCGCCGTCGCGGCTCCTCCGCTGTACGCCGAGTTTCCTCGCAGGCTCCCCTTGCTCGCATCGCCCACCGGCGGCAGCGCCTGCAGTCCTCGCGAGTCCACCGCATAGATCGCCATATTCGCCTTCGCCGCTTCGTTCGTCGCCGCGCGCAGGCTCGCCTGGTTCTCAATGCCGTTCCGCGTCAACCCGCCGGAAAAGTACAGCATCGACTTTCGCTGATCCACTCGCTCCAGGCTCTTGGCGATCGACCGGATCGCAAACAACTCGCGGTCCGTGTTCAGGCTGTTGTACTCGCTGTCGTCAGCCGAGAACGCTGTCGTGTCATCGCTCGTCCCATCCGTCGAGCCCGTCGTCCCGTTCGCAAACCCCGTCTCGTCGTCGCCGTTGTACTTTGCCAGCACCTTCAGCAGCGCAGCCTTGTCGCTGGTAAAGTCCTGGTCCATGCTCAGCCCAGTCGACATGCTCACCATCGCCACCAGGTCCGCCGGCTGCATCTGTTTGTTCACGTAGTCCTTCGCCGCATCCACCGCGCGGTCGATGTCCTCATCCTGCATCGAGCTCAAATCGAAGAACAGCACCATCAGCCGATGGTCCCTCAGCTGCTGCGGGTCGGCTGCAAAGTTGTGCTCCAGCATGTCGGCGATGCTCATCTTCCCGCCCGCCGTCCTGCCTTCGTTCAACACCGCTGCATCGTCCACGTTCTCGTAGTCGAAGCTCGCAATCTTCTGCTGCGTCTTGTCTTCATAGATCGTGAAGTCGCTCGCCTTCAGCCCCTTCACCACTTCGCCGGTCTTCTTGTCGCGCACCACCACGTTCGTCAACACGATGTTCGTGTTCACCTTCAGCGTAAAGCTGCTGCTGTCGCCGCCCTGTTGTACCCCAACCGGCTGCGGCGCGCTCTGCACCTGCTGCGCAGCCGCCACCATCGGGTCTACGCCCCCCAGCATCCCCGCCAACATCAACGCCATCACTCGCCGCATACTCAACTCCAAACCCTGACTTCGAACCGTAGAACCTGGCACCTGGTACCCAGAACCTAGAACCTAGAACCTATACCGCGCCTGCACCTGCAGCGACCGCATCGCTGCCGCGCTTGTCACCTCGCCAAACGTCTGCGAGTTCTCCGTCGTATCAATGCCGCTGTACTGCACCGTGTTGAGCACATTGGTCGCCGTCACGCGCGCCTCGAACGAGTTGCTCCCCTTCAACTGCACCGTCCGCGACAGCGACGCGCTCACTGCCACCGTCCCTGGCCCTTCGATCGATCCAATCGATGCCGTGCCCGGTTGCGTGATGCCGTTCACCGTCGCCGGCGCCGAAAACGCCGCCGGGTTGAAGAACTGCTTCACCGTGCCCTGCCCCTTCGTCGAAACAGCGTAGTTGCGGTTCGGCCGCTGCCGATACGTCAATCCCGACGCAGCCTCCGCCTGGTTCGCAGAGTACTGCGGCGTAAGGTATTGCCCCGAGGCAAACGTGAACGTCCCGCTCAGCAGGAATCCATCCAGCGCCTTCGACATCACGCCGCCTTTGTTGAAGAACATGCGATTCGGCCCAAACGGCAGCTCCGTCACCCAGTTGCCCGTCAGGTTGTGCCGCACGTCAAAGCTGCTGTTGCCCTCTTCGCCCTGCAGGTTGAAGTAGTTCTGCATCGGCGAGTGCGCCGCACCGTTGCCTGCCGCGCTCGCATCATCAATCGCGTGCGAGTACGTATACGTCGCCCCCAGCGCAATACCCTTCTGCTGCCGCTTCTGCAAACTCACTACCAGTTGGTTCGACCGCAACGTCGCCCCCGACGTCTCAAAGTCAAACGGCGCAACCCCCGCAATCGTCGCGCCCGCCGCCGTCGCATCCGGCGTGCCATAGATGTCCAGCCCCGACCCGTACGACCCGTTGTACCCCACATTGAACACCGTCTGCAGCGGCAGAGTCTTCTGCGCATTCAGGTTGTAGATCTGCACCATCCCCAGCCGATAGTTCTTGTCCACCGCATAGTTGTTCGGGATCGTGTAGCTGGTCGAACACCCGAAACCATTCGCGAGCGTCATGTTCGCCGTCGTTGTAGTCGTCGTCGTTCTACAGCCTGAGGTCAGCGTGTTCGTCTGCGTCACAGCAAACGGCGACTGGTGCGACAGCGACTGCGCGAAGCTCGCAAACGCGCCTGTGTTGTAGTTGATGCCATAGCCGCCGCGCACCACCACATCCTTCATCAGCTTTGCCTTTGCCGTCGGCCGCCACGCAAACCCCACACGCGGCGCATACATCGTCCGGTCAGGATTCACCAGGCTCGCGTTGTTCCCGCCCTCGTAGAGCCCGTTCTGCCCCGGCGTCACGGTGTCCACCGCCGTGAAGTCCGCGTTGTGATCCAGGTTCACCAGCCGGTTGTTCTTCTCCGTGTACGGAGCAAAATACTCGTACCGCAATCCATAGTTCAGCGTCAGGTTCGATGCCACACGAAAGTCGTCCTGCACGTACCAGTCGTACACATTCTCGCGCAGGTAGATCTTGTACAGCCCCGCTTGAATTGCCGTCGTCGCCGGCAGCCCCAGCAGAAAATCCGCAAACCCCGAGCCGCTGTTCGTCCCCGCCGTCCCTGCCGCCTGCGACGCCGGGCTGCTCGTCGCGTAGCCGGTAAACGTAAAGCTTCCCAGCGGATTGCTCCCGCCGATCTGGTCGTTATGCACGCGCCGCACGTCCACGCCAAACCGCATGTTGTGCTTCTTCCGACGCCACGCCACAAAATCCGAAAAGCTGATCGTCTGGTTCAGCGTCTCACTCGGAGTCGTGTTCGTCAGGCCCGCAAAGTTGGTGATGTTCAGCGCCGCCAGCCCGTTATAGAAACGCGCGTCTGCAAAGTTCCCCGCCTGGTTCGGAATCGTTAGCCCTGCCGTCGCCGAAGGGTTGTTCGCCGTGTCTGTAAAGTAGTTCCGCGTCTCCGCGTGCGAGCGGTTCCAGTTCAAGCTCGCGTTGTTGCTCAGCCGCCCATAGCCAATCGTGTAGCCCGCGTTCACCGCGTTGCCGTCGCTCTGCGTCGCTCCGCCCAGCGGTAGAAAGATGTTCCGCTGGTCGCTCGCTGCGTGAGAGTAGTTGTAGCTCACATTGATGTTCTGCCGCAGTGTCGGCTTCGTATTCGCACTCTGTTGTCCGCGTCCACCGCCGCCGCTGCGCCCGCCACCGAACGCACCGAACGGCGTGTTCGTCGCCTGCCCCAGCGTGCGAATATACCGCGAGTTGATCGCCACATTGTTATTGCCCGCGTTCGAGATCGTCTGGTAGTTGTATCCCTGCGCGTTCACCGGAATATTCGGCGCAGGATAGTAGCTCAGCAGCGCCTGCGCAATCGGCGAGATCGCCTCGCTCGCATTCGCCAGGTTGTTGCCCGCGACCGGCAAGCCCGTCTTCGGGTCATACAGCGTCACCGCCTGCGTCTGCCCGTTCACCACCTGCGTCGACTGCGAAAAATCTCCCGCGCGCTCCAGCGTCGTCGGCACGCGCACCGGGTTCGGCAGAAACGCGTTCAGGTTCTTCTGCCCCGTCAGGTTCAGAAACACAAACTGCTTCGTGTTCGGCTTCGTCAACCCCGGCAGATACGGCGATCCTCCAATCGTCACACCATAGCGATTGCTGTACGCCGCCGGATTGGTCAACGGCAGCAGGCTCGGCGACCACGGTGCCGAGTTCAGCGCATTGTTGCCGCCCTGATAAAAAATGCTCCCGTGCGGCTGTGCCGGGTTGAAGTTCCTGAACGCCCCGAACCCGCCACCACCGCCGCCGCGTCCTCCACGACCACCGCCGCCGAATCCACCGCCCGGCCCGCTGCCGCCCATCATGCTGCCCAGCGCGCCAACGATCGCACTCGTCGGGTCGCCTCCCTGCGGAATCATCCCGCTCGCACGCGCCTGCGCCACGGCATCCTCCACGCGCGACCGCAGCTCGTCCTGGCTGATCCCCGCCAGCCCGTTCTCCTGCGCCGTCGCACTGCCGCTCACCGCAATCGAATCGTTGCCCGCATCGCCGCTGTCGCTTATCCCGCTCAACGACGGCAAC
>JAJZFE010000151.1 GCA_021798655.1 Acidobacteriota bacterium
GGCTCGCGAGGAGAGGAAGCAGGCGGCGGAGGAGAAGGTGGAGGAGAAGCCTCATCCGGCACCGGCGCGCGAGGACCGTTTCGAGGTCGAGGAGATTCTGCAGGAGAAGAGGGACGAGAAGGGCAAGGTCCACTACTTGATCAAGTGGAAGGGCTTCACGGCGCGGCACAACACCTGGGAGCCAGAGGAGAACCTAGACCGGGCCGACGAGGTTCTGCAACGTTTCAAGCAGCGGCCGGAGCAGAAGAGGACGCAGCCGGTCCTCAACACGAAGTCACGCAGTGGCGGGGCTAAGTCGGAAAAGGCGGCGGCGCCTCAGTTGCAACTGGTCAAGAACGCACCAGCGGGACCGGCGGAGGCCAAGACCCGGAAGGCAGGAGGGAATCCGGCGGCGGGCAAGGCTGACTGGGTACCCAAGACCCAGGTGACGCGATCGGGGCGTACCGCGAGGAATCGGCAGCTGGAGGCTTACGTGGGAGCAGCACGAGGACGTGCTGCGGCCTAAGGAAGGGGCTGTAAGAGCCTCCAGTGAATTGCGGGGGAATTTAGGGGGCAATTCCCCGGCAGGAAAGGACCGTTCGGCTAAATACACCCTAGTTTTCACTCCCACCGGGGCCTGCGGGCCCCTGTCGGCGTCGCTTACATTTTGGCGACAGCTGCAGTCCTGTTTAGGACGAGCGGCGCATACGGGCGACGCAAACGAACGGCGCCGCGGGTCTAGATGATGGCAGACCCATTTCGAACACCGACGGGCAAGGACGGCCCGGGTGATGGCGGCAACGGGGGCCCCCACCCTTCGTGGCCGTCTACGGGGGGAGGCGAGACCAGATCCTCTGGCCCGCCCCCCATCGCGTATCAAGAGCTGCTCGCGCTAAGGGCAGAGATTGAGCGGGTGAAGGGGGAGAAAGCTGACGCGCAGCTCCACGCCCTCGAAGTAGAACGCAAGCTCGCGGCAGCTCAACGCCAGAGCCGCGAGGACTTGATGACTCTCAGACAGGAGATGGAGGAGCTCAAGCAACGCCTCGCGATGGAGCGGCTGAACCGCCCCCGCACGGCGGCAACGACATCTACGGCACCCACATCGTCTACGGCGCCCGCGGCAGTGACGGCACCTACGGCGCCCACGGCATCAACGGCGTCAACGGCGCTTGGCGCGGTGTTGGCGGCAGCACCGCCAGCGCCAGCTCTTACGGTCGACCAGGCGCTCAAGAACCGCGTCAACGTGCAGTCGTTCCCACCCGAGGGGTTCGACAAGCTGACGACGGCCGGCAAGGCCCGAGTGCTTGGTCGGTGGCTCGTTTTGGTGGGCCGCAACTGCAGCGTCCTGGGCAACTGGAGGGCCAGCGCCAACATCATCCAGCCCAAGATCGGCACTGAGTGCGATCCGACCTTCCACGACTCGGAGGCAGAGTTCCGACAGGCCGCGATCAAGCGCTACCTAGGGGTGGACAACATTGACGTCATTTGGATCTGCACGCACTGCACGTTGCAGGCGCTGGGCAGCGCCGACCGCATTCAGCTCTGGGAGGATCTGTGCATCATTGCCGGCCTTTCGATGCAGCACGGCGACCTCATGGAGGACCCGCACGTCCTCAAGCACTTCTTGAAGATCGCCGGGTTTGTCAGCAACGACCCGGGCTTCTACGTGAACTACCAGCCGATCGGGCGCTCGCGGCGCCAAACACGGGAGCAGCTTCTCAACCTCCCGGCGGACATGCGCGACTTTCCCAAGTCGGTCAAGCCCAGCCCCTCGCCGTCGAGCCTAGCTGTGGCAGCGGCGCAGGCGGCGGCACCACCGACAACGGCGGACATCGCGGCGGCCGCGGTGCAGGCGCTAAAGGATCTCGTCTCAAAACCGGCGGCGCAGCCAAGCAGGTGCTACAACTGTGGCAAGACCGGCCATTTCGCCTACGAGTGCTATGCACCATGCGGCGTGTGCGGCCAGAACACCCACATCAGCCGCGACTGCCCAAGCGAACAGCGCCGCCGGGTCGGCGGCTACGGCAATCGGGGCGCACCAGGGCGTGGACGCGGAGGCCGAGGCGGCGGTCGAGGCCGAGGCGGCGGGCGAGGCGGGGGCCGCGGCGGCGGGCAACGGGGTGGTAACAACACGCCTCAAGGCTCGACCAACGCTGCAGCGCTGAACGAGGAGGAGGACTACGAGGAGTACGACGACGTCGAGCCTGCGTACTCTGCCGCCGCGTCGGACGTCGAGAGCGACCAAGGTAGTAAACCCAAGTCCTCGTATATCTCGCGTCAGGAGTGGCTCGACAGGCTGGCGATCAACGACGTCATCTACGAGCCGCTTTCGGTGGAGCTCAAGATCGCAGGCGTGAGGACCAAAACAACGAGCGACACCGGCTCCAGCGTCACCATGCTCACATACAAGAAGCTGCAGAGCATCACCGGCCAGGAACGGCCGAAGATGGAGCCGCCGCGGCTACGAGTGGCGTCGATCACGGGCGAGAGTATCAAGATCCTTGGCCAGGTGACGCTGCCAGTGGAGCTCGACCGGACTCGCATGATCCGGTTTCAAGTGGTGGAGCGGGCACCGCACGATGCGCTGCTCGGCATGGACGTCATGGCACGCATGAACGTGCGGATCAAGCTCGGCGACGAGGGCTGCCTCAAGATCAACGGCGTGCGCATCAACGCGCCGGCCAAGCGCGCCCGGGCCAACCAGGTTGGCCTCGTTCGGGCGGAACGGAGCGTCACGCTGCGGCCGTACAGCATCTCGCTCGTCATCACCAGCGGGGAGTTCACCACCGATGCGATCACCATGGAGCGCTGCGAGGAGGCGACCCTGCCGCTGGGACTTATCCCGATCCCCGGCATCCATGCCACGGTGGAGCGCAAGAAGTCGAACATGGCGCTGGCCAACTGCACAGGACGACCAATCTGCATACCCAAGGGCGCGCTGCTCGGTCGCGCGGAGCCGCTGCAGCCTGATGCGCAGGTGTGCGCGGTGCTGCCCACCGTCAAGAAGCCCGGCGAGAAGATGGAGAGGCGCCCGGACGACAAGGATCCCACGCAGATCAGCGAGGCGGAGCTGCGCAAGTGCGTCGCGGACATGAGGGGCGTGCGGGACGACATCAAGGAGCAGCTGCTGAAGATGCTGCTGGAGCACCGCTGGGTGTTCCGCACCGACCTGTCCGGAGCCGGGGCGGCCAACCTCGAGCCGATGAAGATCGTTACCACGGACGAGGAGCCTACGCAGGCACGGGGCCCGAGGCTGTCACCGAAGGAGCAGGAGGCGGAGCGGGCGGAGCTCGAGAAGATGGCGCGCAGCAACGTCGTGGACAAGACGCGCAGTGCCTGGTCGTCGCCGGTCATGATGGTGCCCAAGTCGGACGGGTCGATCCGGTTCTGCATCGACTTCCGCGGCCTCAACCGCAAGACCATTAAGGACCCCTACCCGCTCCCGCGCATTGATGAGTCGCTCGACAAGCTCGGCAAGGCCAAGTGGTTCAGCAGTTTCGACCTGGCATCCGGCTACTGGCAGATGCCGCTCGACCCGGACTCGCGGGAGAAGACGGCATTCACCGTGCGCGGCCTTGGCCGATTCCACTTCCTCGTGGTGCCGATGGGCCTCAAGAATGCGCCGGCGTGTTTCCAGCGCGCTATGGACAAGCTACTCGAGGGCCTGCTGGACGATACCCTAGCGTACTTGGACGACGTCCTGGTCTACTCGAACACGGAGGAGGAGCACCTGAAGGCGCTCGAGCGCTACCTGGAGCGCGTGTCGGAGGCGGGTCTGCTGCTCAAGTGGCGCAAGTGTCACCTCTTCCAGCGGGAAGTCCGGTTCCTGGGCTACCGCGTCTCGGCGGAGGGCGTCAGCATCGATCCGGAGCGCGTCCGGGTCATCACCGAGATGGCGGCGCCAACGAACCCCACCGGCGTTCGCCGCTTCGTCGCCATGTGCAACTACCAGCGTCACTTCATCTACAAGTTCGCCGAGATCGCAGAACCGCTGCACCAACTCACGCGCACCGGCGCGGCGTGGGTCTGGGGGGCGCCGCAGCAGCGGGCGTTCGAAACGCTGAAGCAGAAGATGGTGGAGGCGCCGATCCTGGCGCACCCGGACGACTCCAAGCCATACTTCCTCGAGACTGACGCCTCGGAGGGCGCCGGCGAGCAGCGCAGCACGATCGGTGCGGCGCTCTGCCAAGAGCACGACGGCAAGAAGCGGGTGGTGGCCTATGGCAGCAAGATTCTATCGCAGGAGGAGACGAACAGCTACCGGCGCGCAATCTCGGACCTAGAGCTGTACGCGGTGGTGTACTGGTCCAAGTACTGGCGGCACTACCTGCACGGCGCGGACTTCACCGTGCTGACGGACCACGAGCCGCTGGTCCGCATTCTCAGCCCGACGAGATCAGCGCCCGCGACGCGCGAGAACACCCGCATGGCGCGCTTGACGCTCAAGATGGAGGAGTTTCGGCCGCGCATGACCGTCAAGCACCGGCCTGGTAAACTCAACGTGCTGGCGGACGCGCTCACGCGGGAGCCGATCGTGCCTCGTGTCAGCAGCAATAGCGCCACGGCTGCGACAGCGCCGAGCGGGAATCTCATGCGGGACGGCAAGAAGGAGGAGATGCGGGCGCTGCAGAAGGCCGACCCGGCGTATGCGGACATCATCGACTACATGGAGGGCAAGAGCGTGCCAACGGACCCTCAACGGGCCCGCGCGGCGGCGGCGCAGGCGGCGCACATGTTCCTGGAGGACGGCGTGCTCTACAACGTGTGGTGGCCGCCGGGCGAGGCGGTATCGACGCGGACCCGGTACCAGCTAGCAGTGCCGGCTGGTGCGTTGCGAGCGGAGATCCTCGGCCAGTACCACGACGGCCCTATGGGCGGACACTGCGGCTACGAGAAGGTGTACGAGCGCGTGCGCGAGTTGTACTGGTGGCCGCAGATGCCAAAGGCCATCAAGGACTACATCGCGGCCTGCCCGGTGTGCCAGGCTCAGCGGCCACCGGCGGAGAAGTACGGGCTACTGCAGCCGATTCCGATGACAGCGCGGCGGCCGTGGTCGCTGATCGCCATGGATTTTGGCGGCGGGCTACCAGAGTCGGAAAGCGGGAACAAGTACGTGCTGGCGTTCGTCGACTGCACCAGCAAGGAGGTGGAGCTAGAGGCCACGAAGGACCAGGAGACGACAACGGTCGCACGGGCGCTGATGAACCGCGTGTTCTATCGTCACGGGTGCTGCGAGGGCATATGCTCGGACCAGGCGGCCAACTTCAAGAGCGGGCTGATGGCGGAGGTGAACAAGATCGCGGGCGTCGTGCAGCGTTTCTCGGTGGCATACCACCCGCAGTCGCATGGGCAGGTCGAGAACGTCCTCAAGCAGGTCTGGAAGCAGCTGGCGGGGCACGTCAGCAAGCACCAGCGCGACTGGGACCAGCACCTACCCAAGGTGGAGGCGGTGCTGCGCTTCTCTCCGAGCAAGACGACGGGGATTGCGCCGATCAAGATGATCACCGGCTACGACGCGCGGCTGCCAATCGACACGCAACTACCGGTCATCGAGCCGCAGCGGGAGATGGACCGACAACCGGACGCGGCGCGGCGGCAGGAGGCGCTGACGAAGGAGCTCAGCGAGGTGTTCGAGAACGTCCAGAAGCGCGTCAAGAAGGCCCAGGAGTCGCAGAAGAAGCAGCACGACAAGAACCGCACGGATCCCGGCGGCCGCTTCAACGTCGGCAAGCGGGTGATGCTGCTCAACAAGCGGCCAGCGTTTCCGGGCGCGAGCACCAAACTGCACCTGCCGTTCGAGGGCCCGTTCGAGGTGGTGGAGAAGAAGGGCGACCTTAACCGCGTGCTGCGGGGACTGAACAACCCGGACGACTTCCGCCTCGTGCACGTGGATCGGCTCAAGCCGTTCGTGGAGCGCCAGGAGGACGCGAAGCGGGAGGAGGAGAGGAAGCAGGCGGCGGAGGAGAAGGTGGAGGAGAAGCCTCATCCGGCACCGGCGCGCGAGGACCGTTTCGAGGTCGAGGAGATTCTGCAGGAGAAGAGGGACGAGAAGGGCAAGGTCCAC
>JAJZFE010000171.1 GCA_021798655.1 Acidobacteriota bacterium
TTCCGATCTGCCATTGACGTACGGCATGCCCTCGGGCAGCGCATCGTTCAGGATGGCGCGACCTACGGTGGTGTTGATGTACTGCTTGTTGAACTCAACCGCTTCCGTGTGGGTCAGGTCCTGATCGTCGTAGGCGGTGGTCATGTCGAGTACCGGACCGGTGTAGCGCAGACGAATCGGGGTAAGGGTCTCCACCTGCTTGGCTTCGAGAGCCATGAGAACCTCTTCGATGTTTGCGAACACACGGCCTTCGCCCTTGGCATTCACCTTTGCCTTCGTCAGGTAGTAGAGACCAAGCACCAGGTCCTGCGTGGGCACGGTGATGGGCTGGCCGCTGGCGGGCGAGAGGATGTTGTGCGAGGCCAGCATCAGGACGCTGGCTTCGATCTGGGCCTCAGGCGACAGCGGAATGTGAACCGCCATCTGGTCGCCGTCGAAGTCCGCGTTGAATGCGGTGCAGACGAGCGGATGAATCTTGATCGCCTTGCCTTCGACGAGTACAGGCTCAAACGCCTGGATGCCGAGACGGTGCAGCGTCGGAGCGCGGTTCAACAGGATCGGGTGATCCTTGATGACCTCTTCGAGGATGTCCCAGACGATGGGCTCCTGCATCTCTACCATCTCCTTGGCCTGCTTGATGGTGGTGCAGTGACCTGTCTGTTCGAGGCGGTGATAGATGAACGGCTTGAACAGTTCGAGCGCCATCTTCTTGGGCAGACCGCACTGGTGCAGCTTCAGCTCAGGACCAACCACGATGACCGAACGGCCAGAGTAGTCGACGCGCTTGCCGAGCAGGTTCTGGCGGAAGCGGCCCTGCTTGCCCTTGAGGGTGTCGGAGAGCGACTTGAGCGGACGATTGTTGGCGCCACGCAGCACGCGGCCGCGGCGGCCGTTATCGAACAGGGCGTCGACAGCCTCCTGCAACATGCGCTTTTCGTTGCGGACGATGACCTCAGGCGCGTGCAGGTCCATCAGCTTCTTCAAGCGGTTGTTGCGGTTGATGACGCGACGATACAGATCGTTCAGATCCGACGTGGCAAAGCGGCCACCATCGAGCGGAACGAGTGGGCGCAGCTCCGGTGGGATAACCGGGATCACATCGAGGATCATCCACTGCGGCAGGTTGTCGGACTTGCGGAAGGCCTCGACGATCTTCAGCCGCTTGGAGTACTTGAGCTTCTTCTGCAGCGAGGTCTCGGTCTTCATGCGCTCGCGCAGTTCGATCGAAAGCTCGATGATCTCAACGCGCTTCAGCAGCTCCTTGATGGCTTCGGCGCCCATCATGGCCTTGAAGCCGGAGGGGCGGTACTGTGCATCCAGCTCGCGGAACTTGGTCTCGTCCTTGATGACCTCGCGCTCCTTGACCGGCGCATCGCCTGGATCGACGACGACGTAGGACTCGAAGTAGAGGACTGCTTCCAACTCGCGCAGGGAGATGTCGAGCAGGTGGCCGATGCGGCTGGGCAGGCCCTTGAAGAACCAGACGTGCGAGCAGGGGCTGGCCAGCTCGATGTGGCCGAGGCGCTCGCGACGGACCTTCGACAGGGTGACTTCCACACCGCACTTGTCGCAGATGACGCCGCGGTGCTTCATGCGCTTGTACTTGCCGCACAGGCACTCCCAGTCGGTGATGGGTCCGAAGATGCGGGCGCAGAAGAGGCCGTCGCGTTCCGGCTTGAAGGTGCGGTAGTTGATGGTCTCGGGCTTGGTGACTTCACCATGCGACCAGCTGCGGATCTTCTCCGGGCTGGCGAGCTGAATCTTGATGGCGTCGAAGTCCGCGATGGGACCGGTGAGTTCAAAGGGGCTGGAGCGGAACATAGTTTGCGTCTCCGATGCGGCTGTCAGCTTTGGTTCGGGCTGAAGCGGCGGGTTGCTGCTGCTTTGCTTCTGCTGGGCGGTGGAGGGTAGGCCATCGCCTGCTTCCATTCATTCGCTCTTCCCTGTTGGCCGGCCCCCGTGAGTGTTGAGCATGTGCCTCACTCAGAGGGACCGAACCGGGGTAGAGCGGTATTCGACTAATCTGCTGCGGCGATTGCTGGCAGCGGCACTTTCTTCTGGTCGGCCTGTTTGATCAGTTCGACGTCGAGGCAGAGTGACTGCAGTTCGCGGATAAGAACGTTGAACGACTCGGGAACACCCGGCTCGATGGCAGCTTCGCCCTTGACGATGGCCTCGTAGATCTTGGTACGGCCAAACACGTCGTCGGACTTGGCGGTGAGCAGCTCCTGCAGGATGTAAGCGGCGCCGTATGCTTCCAGTGCCCAGACTTCCATCTCTCCGAAGCGCTGTCCGCCGAACTGCGCCTTACCGCCCAGCGGCTGCTGGGTGATGAGCGAGTACGGCCCGATGGAGCGAGCGTGGATCTTGTCGTCGACCAGGTGCGACAGCTTGAGCATGTAGATGTAACCAACCGTGGCTGGCTGCTCGAACTCATCGCCCGTCATGCCGTCGTGCAGTTGCGACTTGCCCGAGCTGGGCAGACCCGCAGACTTCAGCAACGCCTTGATCTCGGTCTCACGCGCACCGTCGAACACCGCCGTGCCAAACCAGATGCCGCGCTTCATGCCTGCGGCAACGCGCATGGTCTGCTCGTCATCCAGGTCCAGCAACTGATTGAGTGCGGCCGTACCGGCGAAGCGCGCCTTGAACAGCTCGCGAACTTCGTTGGCCGACTCCATCTTGGCAGCAGCTTCCGCAACCTGTGCGCCCAGAGTGTGTGCAGCCCAGCCAAGGTGCGTCTCCAGAATCTGACCGACGTTCATACGCGAAGGCACGCCCAGCGGATTCAGGACGATCTCGACCGGAGTTCCATCGGGGAGGTACGGCATGTCCTCTTCCGGCAGAATGCGAGCGATAACACCCTTGTTGCCGTGGCGTCCGGCCATCTTGTCACCGACGGAAAGCTTGCGCTTCATGGCGATGTAGACCTTGACCATCTTGATGACGCCGGGCGAAAGCTCGTCGCCCTTCTGCATCTTGCCGATCTTCTCGTTGGTGATCTTGCGCAGCACGTCGATCTGGCGCGAGGTCATCTCTTCGATCTCGTCGATCTGCTCATTCACACGCGGGTCCTTATCGGCGTACCGGATGCGCTTGAGGTTACGGGTGCTGATCAGCTCGATGGTGTCGCGGTCGAGGATGTCGCCCTTGTTCAACAGCTTCTTGTTGGTGCGCTCGTCATGCAGGTCGGCGAGAACTTCCTTGCCGCCCAGAATGGCCTCAAGACGCTTGAGCCGCTCGTCGGTCAGAATGCGGATTTCGTCAGCCAGGTTGCGCTCCAGCTTCTCAATCTGCTCCTGCTCGATCTGCTTGGCGCGCTCATCCTTCTCCTGCCCCTTGCGGGAGAAGATGCGGATGTCGACGACCGTGCCTTCGATACCCGGAGGGCACGTCAGCGAGGCGTCGCGAACATCGCCGGCCTTCTCGCCGAAGATGGCACGCAGCAGCTTCTCTTCCGGCGTCAACTGGGTCTCGCCCTTGGGCGTTACCTTGCCGACGAGGATGTCGTTGTGGCCGATCTTGGCACCGATGCGGATGATGCCCGACTCGTCGAGGTCACGCAGTGCGTGCTCGCTGACGTTGGGGATATCGCGCGTGATCTCTTCCGGCCCCAGCTTGGTGTCGCGAGCTTCGATCTCGAACTCCTCGATGTGGATCGAGGTGTAGTAGTCCTCGCGGACCAGCTTCTCCGAGATCAGGATCGCGTCTTCGAAGTTGTAACCGCGCCATGGCATGAACGCGACCAGGACGTTGCGGCCCAGGCCGAGTTCGCCCTGCTCCGTGCAAGGACCATCCGCGATCACCTGACCCTTGACCACGCGATCTCCCTTGCGGACGATCGGCTTCTGGTTGATGCAGGTGTTCTGGTTGGAGCGCTTGAACTTGGTGAGCTGATAGATGTCCGAACCAACCTCACGCGAAAGCTGCGTGGGGTGATGCTCGCCTTCGACGCGCACGATGATGCGTTCGGAGTCGACCGAGTCGATGATGCCGTTACGCTTGGCCAGAATGACGGCACCGGAGTCGCGGGCCGTGACGCCTTCCATACCGGTACCGACGAACGGGGCTTCCGCAACCAGCAAAGGCACCGACTGCCGTTGCATGTTGGCGCCCATCAGCGCGCGGTTGGCGTCGTCGTGCTCGAGGAACGGTACGAGCGAGGCGGCGACCGAAACCAGCTGCTTCGGCGAAACGTCCACGTAGTCCACTTCAGACTTGTTGACCAGCACGAAGTTGCCCTGACGCCGGGCATCGACGATGTCCTGCACGATGTTCAGGTTCTCGTCCAGCTCAATGTTGGCCTGCGCGATGGTGTGACGATCTTCTTCCCACGCCGAGAGGTAGAAGCTGAAGGGAGCAAGATCCATGGTGCGCTTCTTGTCCTTCTTCAACTGCTCGTTCAGCTTGCGGGCCTCTTCGATCTCCAGATAATCGCCCTGACGCAGACCGGACTCGCCGGCGTTGGTCACGGAGACATAGTCGAGCGCGCGGCCATCCTTCACGCGGCGGTAGGGCGACTCGATGAAGCCATACTCGTTGATGCGCGCGAAGCAGGAGAGCGACGAGATCAGGCCGATGTTCGGGCCTTCCGGCGTCTCGATCGGGCAGATGCGACCGTAGTGAGTCGGGTGCACGTCGCGTACTTCGAAGCCAGCGCGCTCACGCGACAGACCACCAGGCCCAAGGGCGGAGAGGCGACGCTTGTGCGTGATCTCCGAGAGCGGGTTGGTCTGGTCCATGAACTGCGACAACTGAGAAGAACCGAAGAACTCACGAATCGCGGCCATCACCGGCTTGGCGTTGATGAGATCGTGCGGCATCGCCGTCGACATCTCCTGATAAACCGACATCTTTTCCTTGATGGCGCGCTCCATCCGGACGAGGCCGATGCGGAACTGGTTCTCCATCAACTCACCGACAGCGCGAACGCGGCGGTTACCCAGGTGATCGATGTCATCCACTACGCCTATGTTCTTGCGCAGCTTGAGCAGATAACGGATAGTGCCGTAGAAATCTTCCGGCGTCAGCGTGCGCTTGTCGAGGCCCGAGGGGTCCTGGTTCTCATACAGCTTGATGTTGAACTTCAAGCGGCCCACACGAGAGAAGTCGTACTTGCGCGGATCGAAGAACATGCCTTCGAACAGCGCCGTCGCGGTGTCCAGCGTCGGTGGGTCGCCCGGACGCAGCTTGCGGTAGATCTCGATCAGCGCCTCTTCCGGCTTGCGCACGGAGTCGCGACGCAGCGTGTTGGTGATGATGTTGCCCACATCGTCGCGCTCGGGGAAGAAGACCTCGAAGCTGGTGACGCCGGACTGGATGATCTTGTGCAGCTTGTCCGCGGACAGCTCCTGGTTGGCTTCGTACAGCAGCTCGCCCGTCGACATATCCACCACATCGGAGGCAGTCATCGCTCCCTCAAACTCGGACGTCTCCACTTCGATCGACTCGATCTTGTGGTGACGCAGAGCCTTCAGGCTGTGGGCGGAGATCTTGCGCGACGCAGGAACAATCTCCTCGCCCTTCACCGCAACGGCTCCGGCAGGACGCGTGCCCTGCAGGTTGGTCGGCTGGTCTTCCGCCGGAATCACCCAGCTCAGCTTGCCCTCGGCCACCTTGACGGTGTCCACGGTGTAGAACGTCTTGAGAATCTCTTCGTCGGTGCGCAGACCAAGCGCGCGCAAAAAGATAGTGCCCAGGAACTTGCGCTTGCGGTCGATGCGGACGTAGAGCGTGTTCTTCTGGTCGTACTCGAACTCCACCCAGCTGCCGCGGTACGGAATGATCTTGCCGAGGAAGTAGGTGCGGTTGTTCGCGGTCTCAAAAAAGACGCCGGGCGAACGGTGCAACTGCGAGACGATAACGCGCTCGGTGCCGTTGACGATGAACGTGCCGTTTTGGCTCATCAGCGGAATGTCGCCGAAGAAGACTTCCTGCTCCTTCATGTCGCGCAGGCTCTTGACGCCGGTCTCGGGATCCTTGTCGTAGATCTTCAGGCGGATGGTGACCTTCAGCGGGGCAGAGTAGGTCATGCCGCGCTCT
>JAJZFE010000374.1 GCA_021798655.1 Acidobacteriota bacterium
CCTCGCGCTCCGCAACGACATCTCGCTGCTCCCGCAGTTCGCGTGGAAGATGATAGCTCTCCGCATCGCTCGGAAAGGTGTGCCCCGCGACATCATCGCGGTACCGCTCGAGCGCATCAGTAAAGAAGGCCGCGCCGTCCGCGTAGCGGCGCGCAAACTTGGTCGGCGGCGAGAAGGTGAGATTGAACAGATCGTGGAACACCAGGATCTGGCCATCGCAGCCAGGGCCCGCGCCAATTCCGATCGTGGGCACACCGGAGGATTTGGTAATCTCAGTCGCCACCTCCCGCGGAATCCCTTCGAGCACAATCGCGACCGCCCCGGCGGCTTCCAACGCGAGAGCGTCGGCGCGCAGAATTTCAATCGCATCCACGGTTCGCCCCTGCACCCGATATCCCGACATGCGATGCACCGACTGCGGCGTGAGACCGATATGCGCGACGACCGAGATCTCGGCGTCCGTCATACGCTGCACCAGTTCCACCCTGCTCCGTCCGCCTTCCAGCTTCACCGCGTGCGCGCCCGCTTCCTTGATCAGTCGCGTAGCGTTGCGGATTCCATCGGCAATCGAAGCGTGATACGAACCGAAGGGCATGTCCGCCACCAGGTACGCACGTCGCACGCCTCGGGCGACGGCTCGCGTATGGTGTACCATCTCGTCCATCGTGACCGGCAACGTTGTCTCATAGCCCAGCACGGCCATGCCAACCGAGTCGCCGACCAGAATCAGGTCGATGCCAGCCTGATCGACCAGGCGCGCTGTAGGGTAGTCGTACGCTGTCAGCGCAGTCACTGCGCGGCCAGCACGTTTCATCTCGAGGAGGGTTTGCGCGGTCACCGGTTGGACGCGCGGGATAGCTCCGCTCTCGCGAAGTTGTGTAAGGCTCATGGTTCTCTCCAGTGCCGCTCCGCATAGCCGCCGCGGATGAGGCCCGAACAACGCCAGTATAGACCTTCCCCCCAACCCCCTGCATCGGCGACAATCAAGAGATGGAGCTTCTTGTCTATTCAGCCGACTGGTGTCGCGACTGCCGCGAGGCCAAGCGCTTTCTCGCCCAGCACTCGATCCCCTTCACAGAGATCAACATCGAAAAGACCCCCGGCGCCGCCGAGCAGGTCATCGCCCACACCGGCAAGCGTGCCATCCCGCAGTTCGTGCTCGACGGCAAGTGGATTCAGCCCTACAAACCCGGACGCGGCTTTCTCCACGCCGAAATGTCCGAGCTATTCGGCGTCGCCCAACCATAATTGCCCCGCTCCAACAGCCCCGCCGCAGGAATCAGTCGTTCTCGTCGAACTCCTCCGAAGCCCTGGTTCCCCCGGCAGCATCGCCCGCGTGTCGCACGGCCGTGCCATCGGACGAGCCAAACGGCCAGCGCAGGCGCAGAATCCGCTCGCGATCCCCTTCGCGGTGGGCCTCTTCGCTGCGTCCCTTCAGCAGGTCGCTGATCGTCATGATTCCCAGCAACTTCCCGTCCGCGCTCACCACCGGATAGGACGTCAGCTTCGATTCTGCCATCGACATCGCACAACTGCGCAGCGTCGTCATCGGAGGAATCGTCTTCGGATCGCGGTTCGCGTCCTGCGCCAGCGGAACCGACAGGTCGTCCTTGCGCGCGGCCGCAGTCAACTGCGAGCGCGTCAGCGTCCCCGTCATCCGGCCCTCGTTGTCCACCAGCGGAAAAATCCGCTGCCAGTGCGACCACGCCTCGCCTCCGCGCTGCTCCATCTTGCCCAGCCAGTCAGCGGCATCCTTGCGTGTGGCGTTCTCCGGCAGCGCAAAAACACTGGTATGCATCGCCTTCGACACAAGAATGGTTTCGAGCGGGTCAACGCCGAACTCCCGGCTCAGGTGCAGGCCGCGCCGGCTCAGCCCCTCCGTCAGCATCGACCGTGGCATCACCAGCACGCTGACCGCATACGCCGCAATGCACGACAACAGCACCGGCAGCATCAGCCCGCCATTATGCGTCAACTCCAGCGCCAGCATCGCCGACGTCAACGGTGCTCCGATCGCCGCCGACAGCACCGACGTCATCCCCACCAGCACCCACGCCCCGGTCGTCATCACCGGCATCAGATGCCCCATCGCTCCGCCCAGCGCTCCTCCGATCACCAGCAACGGCGCCAGAATACTGCCTGCCGTATTTGACCCCAGCGAGAACGCCCAGATAAGGCTCTTCACAATCAAAATGCCTGCCAGCAACTTCCACCCCACGTCGCCTGAGATCATCTGCTGCATCACGCTGTAGCCCACCCCCAGCGCCTTCGGAAACACCCACCCGCCCAGCCCGATGCCCAACCCGCCAATCGCCGGCCACCACATCCAGTGGATCGGCAGACGCTCAAACATGCGCTCAAAGAAGTACACCGCCTTGCTCAGCCCCGTGGCCACAAAGGCCGCAACAATCCCCAGCGCCAGCGCGCCCAGCATCGCCGAGTGATACACCGGTGCCCCCGTCGGAACCATCTGCAAAAGACTATGCGGCCCCAGCAGCAGACGCCGCACCGTGCCCGCCACCACGCACGCAATCGCCACCGGCACCAGCGCCCGCGGCTTCCACTCAAACAGCAATAACTCCACCGCCAGCAGCGTCGCGGACATAGGGCAGTTGAACGTCGCCGCAATACCCGCCGCCGCCCCTGCGACCATCAGCACCGTCCGCTCCGATCCGCTCACCGGCAGCAGTTGGCCGACGATGCTGCCCACCGCCCCGCCCGTCATAATCACCGGCCCCTCAGCGCCAAACGGTCCCCCCGAACCAATCGCAATCGCCGTCGCCACCGGCTTCAGAATCGCCACGCGCGGCTGCACCTTGCCGTCGTTGAAGACGATCGTTTCCACCGCCTCCGGCATACCGTGACCCCGCACCTTGGGCGAGAGATACCGTGCAATCAAGCCCACCAGCACTCCGCCGAGAATCGGCATCGGCACCAGCCACCAGTGCCTGCCCGCCTGCCACGGATCACGGCTCACAAAGCTCCATTGCCGGAAATAAAACAGGTTGGTGAAGAGCGCAATCATCTCCAGCAGTGCCCAGGCCAACAACGCACTCACTGCTCCCAGCACCGCTGCCACGGCACTCGTATATAAAATTCGGCTGTCGGCGGAGTAGTCCCGCAGCATGCTCGCCGGTTCCGATGTCTTCAACGTACGATGCTCCTCAATGGGACCCATGTTCGACCACGTCCTGCAACTCACGCAACGCCACGATGAGAGGTTCACACAGCGGCGCGAGTTCTCGCAGATGTTCCGCTACCAGCCGCTCCAGAATCTCAACGCCTTGCGGCGTCAACTGCACCAGCGACCGCCGCAGGTCCGTCGGATCATTGTCCCTGCGGACCAGGCCCGCTCGCTCAGCCCGATCCACCAGTTCCACCGTGCTGTTGTGGCGCAGAATCATGCGCTCCGCAAGATACGTAATCGACGCCTGCTGATCCGCAGGCATCGCAGCAATCACCTGCATCAACTGATATTGCTGTGCCGGAATCCCGCAGTGCTCGGATGCCATCTCGCTGAAATTCAGAAACTTACGCATCTGAAATCGAAACTCCGCCAGGCTCTTCAGCCTGAGTTGCGCTTTCTCCACGTCGGTCGAATCACTCATGGGCATTTCCTTTATTATATCGCACAGCGACGTTTCCCACACAACCTCTTGCCCTGACAACTAGTTACACTAACGCTGGACGATAAAAACTTATCCTCTTCCTCCGACGCCTCAACGTCAACGCGATAACCCCCTCACCGGAGCCCTCATGATTGCCCGTTATACCCGGCCAGCAATGGCCGCCATCTGGTCCGAACAACGCAAGTACGAGAACTGGCTGCGAGTTGAAATTGCTGCCACCACCGCTCTGGCCCGCGCCGGCATGGTTCCTTCCTCAGCCGTCGAAGCCCTTCAACAGCGCGCCTCCTTCACCATCGAACGCATCCACGAGATCGAGGCTGAGACGCGCCACGACGTCCTCGCCTTCACCACCGCCGTGGCCGAGTCCGTCGGCCCCGAAGCCCGCTGGCTGCACTACGGCCTCACCTCCACCGACGTCGTCGACACCGCGCAGGGCCTGGCCTTCGTTCAGGCCTCCGCATTAATCCGCGAGGGCATCCTCCGGCTCCGCGACGTCCTGCGCAAGCGTGCAATCGAATTCCAGCACACCCCCATCATCGGCCGCACCCACGGCGTCCACGCCGAACCCACCACCTTCGGCATGAAGCTGCTTCTCTGGTACGCCGAAATGGGCCGCAACCTCAAGCGCTTCGACGCCGCCGCAGAAGACATGCGCGTCGGCAAAATCTCCGGTGCAGTCGGCGCCTTTGGCAAACTCAAGCCAGAGCACGAGGCGGCCATTCTTGCAGAGCTTGGCCTCCAGCCCGCCCTCATCTCCACCCAGGTCCTCCAGCGCGACCGCCACGCAGCCTACATCGCCACGCTCTCCGTCCTCGGCTCAACACTGGACAAAATCGCCCTCGAGATTCGACACCTGCAGCGCACCGAAGTCCGCGAGGCCGAAGAGTTTTTCTCCGCGGGACAAAAGGGTTCCAGCGCCATGCCACACAAGCGCAATCCCATCACCTGCGAGAACATCTGCGGCCTCGCCCGCGTCATGCGTGGCAACGCGCAGGTAGCTCTCGAGAACGTCGCTCTCTGGCACGAGCGCGACATCTCGCACTCCTCCGCCGAGCGCGTCATTCTTCCCGACACCACCATCCTCGCCGACTATCTGCTCGACCGCACCGCGACCCTCATTGAGCGTCTGCTGGTCTACCCTGCGCGCATGCTCAAAAATCTCGAGTCCACCAACGGCCTCGTCTTCAGCGGCCAGTTGCTCATCGATCTCGCCGCCGCCGGCATGAGCCGCGAAGACGCCTACCGCCTCGTTCAGGGCCACGCCATGAACGCCTGGACCAACGACCTCAACTATCGCGCCCTCATTGAAGCCGACCCCGAGATCCACCAGTGGCTCTCGCCGCAAAAGATCGCCGAAGCCTTCGACGTCCGCCGCCAACTCACCAACATCGACGAAGTTTTCGCGAGGGTTCTCGCCGAGGGCTGATCCCGTCCTCCTGCCTTCGCGATGCCTGACCTGTTCCCCATCCTCGACGCCGCGCTCGCCTCAACCGCCGAGCGCTCAGGCCACTGGCTCGCCTGCAAGCCCGGCTGCCACCAGTGCTGCGTCGGCGTCTTCGCCATCTCGCAACTCGATGCGCACAACCTGCGCGAGGCCCTGTCACTGGCAGACCCCATCGTCGCGGATCGCATCCGCACCCGCGCCGCGGCCTCGCGCGCACGCCTCACTCCGGATCTCCCCGGCGATCCCGCCACCGGCCTGCTCTTCACCCAGCCCCACCACGAAGCCGCCTTCACCGACTTCGCCAACGACGAGCCCTGCCCCGTCCTCGATCCTGCCACCGGAACCTGCGATCTCTACGCCTCCCGTCCCGTGCCGTGCCGCACCTTCGGCCCGCCCGTGCGCGACGAAGACGGCCATCTCACCGTCTGTGAACTCTGCTTCGTGGACGCTCCCGAGCAAGAGGTCGAGCGCTGCGAGATGGACCAAACCTGGCGCCCGCTCGAAGACGAATTAATCACCGCCGCCGAGCAATCATCCGGCCTGCACGGCCCGACCCTCATCGCCTTCGCGCTATCGACTCACCCCCGGCGCTGAGCTTCGCTGCGACAAATCCGCACCGACGAGCAAGAACGTTCTGCGAGATAATCAAAATCTATGGCCCTTGCGACCGATTCCCGCAGCGCCTCGGAGCTCGCCGCAAGCCCGGCACATCCGGCGCGCACCACCCTGATTCTCGCCATCACCGGCGCCAGCGGCTCAATCTTCGCAGTCGAAATGCTGCGGGCGCTCGCGTCCGATGAGCGCGTCGCTCGCGTCCTGCTCGTGGTCTCCCCCAGCGCCCTGCGTGTGCTCGCAGAGGAGACCGGCGTCAGTGGCCGCAACTCGCTGGTCCAGAGGCTGCTGGGCTCAGCGCCCGGCAGTGCTTCAGAAAAAATCACCTT